>JAQGHW010000757.1 GCA_028291505.1 Rhodopila sp.
CACAACACATTGATTGATTGATCACACCGCTCGCTGTACAATTGCGCCGCCGAAGCTTGTCCGAGATCGAAATTGCGCCTCCCAGCCGCCAACGCCAGCGCCATCGGGCTGCTTCGAGTGTTGCTCGCGGCATCGGTGCTCGTGCCAGTCGCGCTGTTTGCCGGCGTTACGTGGCTGGACTACCGCGCCGCGATCGGCGATGCCAGCCACGACCTTGAGCGGACCAGCGAGGTCGCGAGTGAGAACGCGGAAAAGGTCTTCGTCAGTCAGGCCGACCTCGCGGAGCGGGTCAACGATCTCACGAGCAGCCTTGATGCCGATGCCGTTCGCGCGGCCGAAAAGCCTTTGCATGAGACCCTGAACGGCCTGGTTGCCCGGCTACCTCATGTCGCGAGCATCCTGGTTGCCTCCCGCGGCGGGATACCGCTCGTGAGCGCCGGAGTCTTTCCGGTTCCCCGCAATGTGGATCTGCATAACCGAGATTATTTCGATGCGATCATCGGCGGCGACAAGGGGCCATTCATCAGCAGTCTGCAGGTCGGCGACGTGTACCAAAAACCCTTCTTCGGCCTTGCCCGTCCCTGGATCGGACCCGATGGCGCCCTGAAGGGGGTCATCGACGTCGCGGTATCGCCGGCGTTCTTCGAGGACTTCTACCAAGCCTTGGTCGACGAAGACGTCGGCAGCATCAGCGGCAAGGTCGTAAGCCTCGTTCGCGACGACGGCCACATCCTCGTGCGATATCCGCCGCTCAAAGACGCCCCGCAAAACCCGGTCGCGCCCACCGCGTTCCTCCGCGCGATCCGCGCGTCGCCCGATAGCGGCGTCTACACCAGCCGCAGCATCATCGATCCCGATAGCCCGCTTCGCATGTTCGCCTACCGCAAGGTCCGTGGTTATCCGCTTTATGTCGCGGCCGGCCGCTCCTGGAGCGCGATCCTGGCGGAGTGGCGATGGACCATGACCGGCCATCTCCTGGTCGGGGTTCCCGCAACACTTGCACTGTTCGGCGTGACCTGGACGGCGCTCGTGCGGACCCGGCGCGAGGAGCAGGCGCTGCTTCGGGCGACCCTTGAAATCCAGCGGCGTCAGGCCGCCGAGGACACGCTTCTGCGGGCGCAGCGCCTGGAAGCCGTCGGCCAGATGACCGGCGGCATCGCGCACGACTTCAACAACCTGCTGACGGTTATCGCCGGCAATGCCGCCCTGATCGACAAGCGCGCCGCGGACGCCCCGGCGGTGCGCCGTTTCGCGGCCAGTATTCAGCTCGCGGCCCAGCGAGGGGCGGAAATCACCCAACAGCTTCTCGCATTCGCCGGCCGACAGACCATCAGGCCAGAAACGATCGACCTGAATGACCGGCTGCTCGCATTCAAGCCCCTGCTGGACCGCGCCGCGAGCGAGGCGATTCAGATCGATTTCGATCTGGAAACCGAACTTCAACCGGTATGCGTAGATCCTGGGCAGTTCGAAGCGGCGGTTCTCAACCTTGTCGGAAATTCCCGGGACGCGATGCCCGACGGGGGACAAATCACCATCACGACGCGAAATGTCGAGCCGTCTTCGGACCCCGGGCAAAGCACGCCGTCCCGATCGATGATCAGGGTGACCGTTGCGGATACCGGATCCGGAATGGACTGGGAAACCGTTGCCAAGGCGTTTGAACCGTTCTTCACTACAAAAGGCATCGGCAAAGGAACCGGCCTCGGCCTCAGCCAGGTCTACGGTTTCGCTCGGCAGGCCGGTGGAAATGCTCGTATCGTTTCTATACCGGAAGAGGGAACGAACGTGGAAATTACCTTGCCGGCATCCGCCGAACCTCCCCTGGCGCAGCCGGCACGCCTCGTCACCCTTACCCCGCGGGAGCGGCCGAACGGCACAGTCGTTCTGGTCGTGGAAGACGAACCGAATGTGCTGGAGTTGGCGGTCGAGACCCTTGAAGATCTGGGTTACGTCACGGTTGCCGCGACAGACGCCCACGCCGCATTGGAGCAGTTGAAGCAGACCGGCCGGGTCGATGTTCTCTTCACCGACATGGTGATGCCAGGCGGCATGAACGGCCTGCAACTGTCGACCGAGGCAAGGCGGCTTCGTCCCGACATCAAGGTACTGCTGACATCCGGATACACCGGCTTATCGGTCGACGACCTGCCCGGCGATATTCCCCTGCTCCCCAAGCCATACAATCGGCAACAGTTGTCCATCCACCTCGACGCCGTCCTGGAAAGCTGACCGGCTGCTCCGACCCCATCACGCCGCCGCGGCCGCCTCGATCGAGGCATTCACCCGCGGCATCACCTGCTCCGCCGCCAGGATCATGGAGCGTCGGCCCAGCGCCGGGTCCGCCCAGTCCTTGCCGGCATATAGCAACGTGCCAAAATCGCCGACCTCCTCACGAAACGCCAGCAGGTCGTCGGCGACCTTGTCCGGGGTTCCCCAGATGATCAGTCTCTCGCAAACGTAATCCAGCGTGACTTCCTCATCCGGCTGCTCCGCATGCGTCTTGAACAGAATCAGGCGGCCATTCTTCTTCAGCTTCGTAAACAGCGAGTTGTAATATTGCCGGTACGGACTATTCGGTTCTGTCGCGTAACGCCGAGCGGTGGCGAGATCATCAGCCACACACAGGCTTTTCGCCACGCGCCAGTCGGCAGAATCGGCCACGCGGCCGGCCAACGCACAGCCTTCCTGGAATTTCGGCCAATGCGACTTTACCCATTTCGGCAGCAGGAAATTCGCCGAGATCGCATCCCATCCCCGCGCGCCAGCCTGCGAGACGCTGCTGGAATGCGGCGACACCGCGGTAACAACGATCGGGGGATGCGGCTTCTGCAACGGCTTGCCAATGAACCCCTGCCCGATCTCCGCCATCAAAGTCCGCTCGGTCGAAACCTTCCAATACTTCCCTTCCAGATTGTACGGCGGTTCTCCCGCCCAGATGGCCAGCACCATATTGATGCCTTCAAGAAACATCGCGGCCCGGTCGGCACCCAGATTGCCGAACACCTCGGCATCGGACAGCAGTCCGCCCGGGCTGATGCCGAAGATAAACCGCCCGTCCAGCAAATGATCCAGCATCGCAAGCTGACCCGCCACCGCCGCGGGGTGCGCGTTCGGCATGTTGACCGTGCCAGTGCCAAGCCTGATCTGCTTCGTGACACTCGCCAATGTGGCAATGAACATGGCGCATGAGGTGATGTTTTCGGCCTGATCGGTGACATGCTCGCCGCACAGACCTTCGACATAGCCCAGCTCATCGGCAAGGATAAAGGCCTCGCGATCCTCCCGCAGGCTTTGCCGCCAGTCCTTTCCGAGCGGATGGATCGGCATCGTAAAGAAACCCAGTTTCATTGTCCTCACCCTTGTGTTGCCAAGGCCACAGCAATCTTCTTGGCCTTCTATAGACACAAGGTCACCCGGCCCTGAATCATAAGTTCGGCGGGACAGTATCAGCTTTCCTGATACGCTCCCTCCCACGGTGAGGATATCGCGCGCGCCTCCTCCTCCAGCATGCTCAGAAACAGCGCCGCGGCAGGGGCGAGCGTCCGCCGAGCCGGCTCGATCAGCACAAGGTCGAGCGTCAGGGCGGGATCGATCAGCCGATTCACGGTAAACCCCCGGGTCGCCCCCTGATCGGTCCTTTGGGCCATCATCAGGGCCGGCAGGATCGTCACCCAGTCGCCCCGCGCGACGAAATCCAGCGTTCCGAACATCGTGTCCAGCTCAATAATGCGGGTGATCTCGGCGCCCACGGTGGCGCAGTAGGTTTCCAGCGTCCCCCGCCGCGTGTTCACCCGGCTCGGCAGCACCAAATTCAGCGGCGCCCGGTCGACCAGTCGAACCGCCTCACCGCCGCTGGAACGGCCAGCCGCCGACACCAGCAATTCGGGCGTGCTGACGAACAGCCGGCTTCTCAGGCCCGCCGCATCGGAAAATGCCGGAACGATGGCGAAATCGACGTCGCCCGCACGAACCATCTGGGTCAGCGCAGCGCTATAGCCCTCGGTGACGTGGACGTTCACGTTGGGATGCGCCTCCACGAAGCGCGCCAACGCCGGGGCAAGCGTGCATCGCGTCATCGTCGGCATCAACCCGACAACGATCTGGCCGTCCAACCCGCTCGAAAATGCCTGCACCGCCCGGCCCGCGGCATCATGCGCCCGCAGCACATCCAGTGCCCGCCGATAATACGTGTCGCCAGCCGGCGTCGGCGTGACGCGCCCCTTGTCGCGGACGAAAAGCGGAACCCCGAACGCGGTCTCCAGATTGCGGACATGCTGGGAAACGCCAGACTGCGTCGCGTTCTCCCGCTGCGCGGCGAGGGTGAAGGAACGCTCCTCATACACCGATACAAAGAGCCTGATATCCTGGAGCGAGCCATACAACGCAGTCATCCGATTTTCTGATGCGCCCAGCAGACTACATCAAATACAGCTGAACACGTTAAATCAGCCAACTGAAAGTTTGCGCGGTTAACCGTTAACTGTTCCTTAACTCGGGCGTGCGACCTATCCGCCATGCCCCCACGGCCACGCCTGCGCGCAGCGCCCATCATGATCGTCGATGACGTCGCCTCGCAGGCGATGACGCTCGATCGGCCTTGCCGGTCCCTCGCCATCGAGACCCCGCCACCCGCCAGTGCCGCCATGCTGAAGCCGCCCCGCCGAGGCTTCCCCCGCACGGGCTTCCACTAAATGCCAACCGGCCAGCACCTCCTGGTAATCGATGACCAACGCCTCGACCGCGCTATCGCCAGCCACGCGGCAACCCGGGCCGGCTTCCAGGTAACCGGCGCGGCAAGCATCGCCGAAACCCGCGCGCTGTTCGAAAAAGGCGACCGGTTCGATTTCATCGTGCTGGACCTCGCGCTGGGCAGCGAAGATGGCCTGGAAATCCTCCCGCTGATCGCCCGGTTCAACAGCACCGCCGTGGTGGTGCTGGCCTCTGGCTTCGACGGACGCATCCTCGCCGCGAGTCAACGGCTCGCGACCAGTTGCGGACTGTTGGTGGCGGGCGTGCTGCGCAAGCCGGTTCTACCCACCGCGTTGCAACGTCTGTTGCGTCAGGCGCCGTTCGTTCGAATGGCGGCCGGCGAGACAACGCTGTCGGTGGCCCCGGAAAAGATCCGCCTCGCCATCGCCGAAGGACAGATAAAGCCCTGGTTCCAGCCCAAAACCTCGCTCGCCACAGGTGGCGTCATCGGCGGTGAGGCACTGGCGCGCTGGGTCCGCCCTGACGGCCGATCCGTCGCGCCCTCGGCCTTCATCCCGGTGGCCGAGCAAAGCGGCATGATCGGCGCATTGACCGATACCATTCTCGACCAGTCGCTGATGGCTTGCGCGCATTGGCGGAAAACCCGGCCGGAGTGCTGGGTCGCGGTGAACGTGTCACCACTGCTTCTGACCGATCGAGGGTTGACGGACCGTATCGAGCAGAAACTGCAAGACCATGGCGTGCCCCCGGGCGCGCTGGTCCTGGAAATCACCGAAAGCAACGGCATCCCCGACACCGCCTGCGCCACCGAAATCCTGACCCGCCTCCGCATCCGCGGCGTCAATCTGTCGGTCGATGATTTCGGCACCGGCCATTCCAGCCTGCTGTCGCTGGTGCGCATGCCGTTCAACGAGATGAAAATCGACCAGGCCTTCGTGCGCGAAGCCGTCACCAACCGCGATGCCCGCAAGGTTGTCCGCGCCAGCGCGTCGCTCGGCCGTGAACTGGGGCTCAATGTCGTGGCCGAGGGCGTGGAGACCGAAGTGATGGCGCAGCTTGTGGAAGAAGCGGGTTGCCACGTCGGCCAGGGCTGGCTGTACGGACGCGCCTTGCCGCCGGAGACATTCGAGGCGCATCTGCGTGAGGCGTATTTGGGTGAGCCGCGGTTGAACGAAGTCGCGGCGGCGGAGCCGGAAACCGAAACGGCGACGTAGGTCGCAAGCTGCATGCGCGTCCGCCTCGCCCTGGCAACTGCCCCCGTCATCGTTCTGCTCTGGCTGGGGATCGCCGGCTACCTGGTTCAGAAGCACCACGCCGATCTTGAGGAGGCAGCGCAGGAGTCGCGCAATCTCGCACATGCCTTCGAGGAGAATATCCGCCGCACCGTCGAGGCGGTCGACACCACCGTCCGCGCATTGCGTTCGGCACGGGCGCGCGATCCGGCACATTTCGACATCGTCGCCTGGGGACGGGACAGCGGGCTGTCCCGTCCCCAGGCGGCACATGACCTGACCCAGCTGATTTCCGTCGTCGATCGGACAGGGGCGGTCATCGCGACCAGCCTGGGACCGGCGATCCAGCCGATCAGTATCGCCGACCGCGACCACTTCCGTTCAGTGCGGGACCAGATCGGCGATGGGCTGTTCGTCAGCCGCGCCGTGGTCGGCAAGGTCTCCGGCCTATGGTCCCTGCAATTCCTCCGGCAGTTGTTCGATGCGCGAGGTGCGTTCGACGGCGCCGCCGTGGTTTCGCTCGATCCCGCCTTTCTGTCCCGTTTCTACGGGTCGCTCGACAATGGCCGCGTTGCGCTTCTGCTAACCGGTCAGGATGGGTTCGTGCGCGCCGTCGCCCCCGGGACGGTGGCAAAGCTGGATAACGACATGGCGCGAACACCGCTGATGATCGGCGCCTCGGATCAGGCTTACGGCACCTTGGACATGGCTGACACAGCTGACGGCATCGAGCGAACCTACAGCTGGCGGCGCGTCGATCCGTATGGCCTGGTCGTGGCGGTCGGCCTGTCCAAAGCGGATGCGCTGTCCAGCTACCGCAGCAACTTTCGTGGCTGCGTCAGCATCGGCCTGGGGCTGACGATCGTCACCCTGCTGGTGGGCATGGCGCTTGCCCGCAACCGGCGCGATCTGATGCGATCCCGGGAACTGCTGCGCGCCGCGGTAGACAATATCAGCCAGGGCCTGCTGGTCATCGATCCGCAGCGCCGGGTCGCGGTACTCAACACGCGTGCCGCCGAACTTCTCAGCTTGCCGCAGGAACTGACCAAGCCGGGATTCGCGTTCGACGCGCTGTTGACGTGGCAGGTCGACGCGGGCGAGTTCGATGGGCCTGAGGCAGAACGGGTCCGCGCGCTGGTCCGCGCCGGCGGCATCGTGCATGGCAACAGTGTCTATCAGCGCACCCGGCGCAACGGCACCGTACTGGAAGTCCGCACCAGGATGTTGGACACCGGGCTGGCGGTCCGGACGTTCACCGATATCACCGCGCAGCGGCATTCGGCGCAGGTTCTGGCGGATGCGCGCGATGCAGCCGAGGCGGCCGCGCAGGCCCGGTCCGAATTCCTGTCGGTGATGAGCCACGAAATCCGCACGCCGCTGAACGGCGTCATCGGCCTGGCTGGGCTGCTGGAGGACATGGAACTTGGACCGGCACAACGCGATTACGTGCGGCTGATCCGCCGGTCCGGCGACCATCTGCTGGAACTGATCAACGACATCCTGGATTTCTCCCGGCTGGAAGCTGGCCGCGTGCAACTGGAGGAGACCAATTTTGCCCCGGCGGCGTTGGCGCAGGGCGTCGTTGGGATGTTCCTGCCGCAGGCCAGCACCAAGGGGCTGCGTCTGTCGACGGTCGTGGCGGACACGGTTCCGGCTGCCGTCATCGGCGATCCCGGGCGGTTGCGCCAGATTCTGATCAATCTGATCGGCAACGCGGTGAAATTCACCAGCCAGGGATGGGTCAGCCTGACGCTGACGCACGAACCGGCCGCCGATGGCCGGGTAAGGTTGCTGTTCAGCGTGGCTGACAGCGGCATCGGTATCGTTCCGGAAGCCCTGGAGCGGATATTCCAGGAATTCACTCAGCTGGACGGTTCGATCTCGCGCCGCTTCGGCGGCAGCGGTCTGGGCCTGGCGATCTGCCGCCGGCTGACCGAACTGATGGGCGGCACAATCGCGGTGGAAAGCCAGTTCGGCGCCGGCAGCACCTTTCGCTTTGAGGTGACCTTGAAGCTGGCCGACCCGCTGCCGCCTTTGGTGGTGGCAGTCGCACCCAACCCGGAACCCGGGCTGCGTATTCTGCTGGCGGAGGACAACCCGACCAGCCGGCTGGTCGCACTGCGCATGCTGGAGCGGCTTGGCCACCACGCGGACGCCGTTGGCAGCGGAACCGAGGTGATCGCCGCCCTGGCCCTTGCCCATTACGATCTGATCCTGATGGACGTGATGATGCCGGACATGGACGGGTTGACCGCCGCGCGTCAAATCCGAACGATGGAACGGACCACGGCGCGGGTCGTGGTCGTCGGGCTGACCGCCAGTTCGAGCCCGGCAGATCTGGCCGCCTGCCTGGATGCCGGCATGGATGCCGTCAGCACCAAACCGGTGACCCTCCCGCGCCTGCGTGCCGCGATCCGCGAAGGACGCGCCGCCGCCGGAATTCGGTCCACGGCAGAGGCAGCAACAGCAACGACGCCTCGGCTGCGTGAACTGGCGCAGACGCTGGGCGAAGACGCCGTCGCCGAGATCGTCCAGGCCTTTACCGAGGACACCCAGGCCCACCTGGTGGCGATGCGCGCAGCGGCGGAACGTGGTGACGGCAATACAGTCTATCGTTGTGCGCACAGTGTCGCTGGCGCGGCCCGTAACGTCGGCGCCGACGCGTTGGCAGGGCGCGCCGCGGCTCTGGAGGCAACGGTGGGATCGCTAAGCTCGGTTCGGATCGCGTTCGAGATCACGGCGATGCAGGCCGATCTGGATGCCGCGCTGGCGGGGTTGGCCGCGCTGGCGGGTCCCATGGCGGTGGTCGGTTAGAGCATGATCACGAGGACCGGAAACAGTCCGCACCCGTCATGGCATGGCGAAGTCCGGGCCACCTATTCCGGCACCTGCATCGACAGGTGGCCGGGAACGTGCCGGCCACGACGCGGGAAGGTGGCCCGAACCGATCGACCCCCGTTAGGCGGCCACGCTCGGATCGGCTGTCCGCCGTCCTGCACGTTGCTTCTCGATCGCGGCGAGCAGGATACACAGCGCGATCCCCTCCGACGCGGCGGTGACCTCCGTCAGTGACGGATATGTTGGGGCAAGTCGCAGGTTGCTGTCGTACGGATCCTGACCGTGCGGCCAGGTGGACCCCGCCGCGGTAAGCGCCAGCCCGGCGTCTTTCGCCAGTGCGACGACCTGTTTGGCGGTGCCGGGTGTGGCGTCCAGGCTGATGAAGTAGCCGCCCTGCGGTGTCGCCCAGGTCGCGGCGCCGGTGCCGGTCAGGCGACGGTCAAGCGCGGCGCTTACCGCATCGAACTTCGGCACCAGCAAGGCGCGGTGGCCGTCCATGTGGCGCATCAGCCCGGCATCGTTCTTCAGGAATCGCACATGTCGAAGCTGGTTCAGCTTGTCCGAACCGATCGTGCGCTTGAATGCGCGAGCCATAAACCAGGCGACGTTGGCAGGGGACCCAGCGAAGAACGCCAGCCCCGCGCCCGCCAGCGTGATCTTCGAAGTCGAGCCGAAAATGAACGCCCGGTCCGGGTTGCCGGCCGTATCGCACGCGGTCAGGATGTTGGCGACCTCGTGCCGGTTTTCCGTCAGGTGGTGGACGGCGTAGGCGTTGTCCCAGAACAGGCGGAAATCCGGCGCACCAGTGCGCATTCCGGCGAGGCGGCGCACGGTTTCATCCGAATACACCTCGCCGCTCGGGTTGGAGTATTTCGGCACGCACCACATGCCTTTCACCGAAGGATCGGCCGCCAGGGCTTCCACCGCGTCCATGTCCGGGCCGTGGCCGGTCAGCGGAACCGGCAGCATGCGGATGCCGTATTCCTCGCACAGCGCGAAATGACGGTCGTAGCCGGGAATGGGACAGATGAAGGCCGGTGCCTTGTTCCCGGGGGTCCTGCCCCAAGGCTCTGCGGAGCCTGGAACGCCTTTCAGCAGCGCCCAGACGATGCAGTCGTGCATGACCGCCAGGCTTGAATTGTCCGCGACGAAGATCTGGCCGGGCGGAGCACCCAGCATCGGGGCGAACAGGGCGCGTGCCTCGGGCAGGCCCTGCAGGGCACCGTAGTTGCGGGCGTCCTCACCCGCCTCGGTGTGGAAGTCGCGGTTGCCGGGGAAGGCCAGCATGTCGTTGGCCAGGTCAAGCTGATCCGACGCCGGTTTGCCGCGCGTCATGTCGAGCTTGAGCCCACGCGCCCGGAATGCGTCGTATTCGGCACGCACCCGGCGGTGCAGGGTTTCCAGCGCGGCGTCCGGAAGATCGGCGATTCGGTTCATGGGCCCCTCGGCGGTACGGCGGCGGTCTATCGCGAATTGGGGCGGACAGTCACTGTTTTCAAACGCGGTTCGGGCATGCGTGGGGAACAGCGATGCCGGCGTGGATCGAGCGAGGCCGTTGTCGCCGCAGACTTGCAACAAAACCGCCAACCTGCGGCAACACGTCCAAGCGGTCGCTACCGGTTGAACTGCTGGTCCTTCGGGATGTCCGCATCCGGCGGCACGTAAAGCGCGGCGCATTCGTCCACCATCAGACCACCCTCCAGCGTCAGATCGTTGCGGAACGCGTCGGAAATGAAATCCACAGTATCCAGGTGCCGGTCCTCAAAGTATTGCGCATGCACGTCGCCCCGACCGGCACCGTAGACAATTCGACCGACCTTGGCCCAGATCGAAGCCATCGTGCACATCCCGCACGGCTGCAACGTCGTGTAAAGAACCGCGCCCCGAAGCTCATGGCACCCCACCCGCTGCCCCGCTCGGCGCATCGAAACGATCTCGGCGTGCGCGGTGGGATCGCGTTGCAGTTCGACTTCATTGCAACCCTCGCCAATCGGTTGCCCATCGAGAACGATGACGCAGCCGATGCCGTTCTTGCCGGGTTCGGCGTTGCCCTCCCGGGCCAGTTCGATCGCACGGCGCATCCACCTC
>JAQGHW010000785.1 GCA_028291505.1 Rhodopila sp.
TTTCAGGATCAGCCCGGAATTCGAGAAGCCCGCGTGAGATCGCCAATGCTCCTTTGACTTTGCCGCTGGCAGCCACCTCGGTTCCATCTCGCACATCGACAACCAACGCATCAGCGTTTGCCACCAGATCGGCGGCATCTGTTGGTGTGATCTCGGGGACAGCGGCGCGGGCGGCGGAAAGCATGTCTTTGACAGTTGTGGGCATGTCGGTGGTTCTCCCCTTTCGGCATCAGCTTGAGGCGAGCCTACTCGCATCGGAGGAAGCCTCAATGGGTGGATCGCCGCTGTCGGTACCAACGCCCCATGACACGGCGAACATCAATCAGACCCCATCGTCTCAACGATGTTGTCTGCCAGACGGTACTCGGTCACGGACGGCCGAGGCCCTCTACTTCTCCGGCAGTGGCTCCAGCGGCGGGGGCGCTGGCGCGTTGGTCGCCCCGCCACTACCACTGACGGCGGCGCCCCTGGAACCCTTGTGGGTGCTCGTGCCTTCGAAGACGTGGTGAACGCGCTGGGCACCCCTTTTGAAGGCATGCCCGACAGCTTGCGCCCCATTCGAAATGGCATGACCGGTAGCGTGGGCGCCTCGCTCAATTGCATGACCGGTATCATGCAATCCCTGCCCCACACTCGTTTCCGTTGTAGACACGGTACTGTCGGCATGTGCGGACGCACCCATAAGCTGACAAACCATCAATGATATGACGAAGTATTTCCTACTCGGTCCGCTCATTGGCTCGATCCCCAGTGGCACCAATTTTCGTACGCCACCAGAACCTGTCTGGTGTCATTTCCTCGTTCACCGTTTTCCTCGACCGCCGGTCAACATCGGCTGCGAGCGCATGTGCCGGAATATCTTCAGCCGCAAACCATCGTCTGCACGGCATTGTCCGGCACTCCGCCCTTGGTGGAATATGCCCGCCCGGTCTGTTCGCACTGTTCCACGCCGTCGGCTTTGAGCCTCAGGATGCGTGTCGAACCACGATATCGACAATCGACGAACTGAGACCACCCCGGTTCGTCAGCCATCAGCCAGATGTTGTACCATACGCTCCCACGAGCAAAGCCGCGATTTGGCGCAAGAGATGGTGATGCGTTGTCGTCGATCGGCGGACCGACTGGCTGGGGATATGGCCGCGGCCTGATCCAGCGGCGCCGGCTGCGACAGGCCTCATTCCAACGGCGCTTCCGGCGGGCATTCGAGATGGTGCTGCTGAGTGCGAGCGGGCGATACGGCGACGATTATCGCAATCATCCTGGCAACAGTCGCAGCCCTTCCGGCAATATTCAGATTCCGACCTAGCGTCCTGCCCGACAGCAGTCGGCAAACCGCACGATGGTGACGCTTCAGCAGGGTGCGGCCTCAGGCTGCCTATTGCCGATCGGTAGCTGCGATGACCGCACGAGGCGTTATCGTTCCGCGATTTGCTGTTGCCGACGCTTGTCGCTGACCGTTCGCATGTTCAGCAGTTCGCGTCGAACGTCCGCATTCTCATCGTCCGTGGCTGGATGTCGCGAGCCGTCCGGCGCAAGCCAATAGCAGGTTTCCGCCTCCGCGTTGATGATCTTCTGCCAGTCCTTGGGTCGGATCACCATTGTTAGAACCTCCTGAACATGGCCAGCACGATGATTGGCCTGTCGCGTGCCAAGTTACCTCGCAGATTGGCGGGCGACGAGGCGTTCTCAACCAGCCGGAATCCGCCCATGAAGCGGATGCTCGATCCACTCGCGGCCCCACCCAAGATAGCTCCTGCGTATGCTCCCTTCGAACTTAGCTGGCCGGCAACCACATCATGGACCGCCTGAGCCCCCAAGCCGAGCAGGGCACCTCCTCCGGAGAAAAGGAGATCATCAATCCCAAAGTAGAGACCACTCGGGTCCGTCAGTTTAAGCGGGTCATTGCCGACATATGCGTAGATTCTTGCCGCCGACACACCTTCGCCATACCAGGAGGCATTTTCCTGAGCGTCATCAACGGCTTGCAGTCGGATTCGGCCGATGTAACTCATGCCCCGCCGGAGATTTTTCCCTGACGCGCATCCTGGCCCCGCGCGCGGGCCGCAGGCAAGCAGCATCGGCGGCTAAAGGGAGTTGGAGCGGGCTTCGCCGGAACGGGTCAGAAAGTGCTTCGGTCCTGGCCTGGGCCGAACACCCGCAGCACCCGCACATCGCCGGCGGTCTCGCTGCGGCCAGTGTCGGGATGCACTCGGTACAGTACCCGATAGCCGCCGGCACAGGGCAATTCGCGCACGCCCGGATGATAGCGGACCGGCCAGAGGCAGGGGTGCTGCCGGAGCCGCCTGATGTCGGCGCGGATCGCCGTCAGCGTACGCCAGGCGTGCGGTCCTGATCCTGGTTGGGTCAGCCAGAGCGCTGCGGCATCAAGGTCCGCCAGCGCCTCGGGCGCGTAGATCAGCGCGCGCGGCACGCGGGCAGTCGGATGCGATCAGAGTGGACGTGGGTGACGCGGGTAAGGCACCGGCAATGGGTGGTCGGTGCCGAGGCTGTCGATCCAGGCGTCCACCTCGGCCGAGGTCGCGTAGTAACCGGCGGCGATGGAGGCATCGGCCTCAGCGATCCGATCGGCCTCCCAGGCGAGCCGACGCTGCCGGTCGGCCTCGGTTTCGGGACGGGCGGCAGGGGCGCTGGCGGCAGGGAGCGGGGCAGTGTCCATGCCGGGCAATGTAGTCCAGGTCTCGGGCCACTGCCAGCTATCCCCGCTTTGCCGGCTTCTCCGCCAGTTGTCGCTTGAGGGTGATGACGTCCTTCAAGGTGTTGGTGTGGTGCTGGCCTTGCAGCTTTAGCTCGCCCTCGAGGTAGGCGTTCCGTTGCTCAAGCCGCGCAATGTCCTGCTCCCGGAGTTCCAGTTCGGCACGTAGGATAGGGCGCCATTTCGCGAAATCGATGATGGTATCTCACCACATCGGCTGATCACCGGGCGTTCACTTATCCGTCATTTACATGGACACGATTTGGCCACTTTCAGCAGGAAACAACGTGATTCCAACAGGTTACTGTAAGATCAAGAAGGAAGCTGGGCCTAAGGTGTGGTTCAGCGAGGAGGCAATTGCCGCTTCGGCCTTGTTTCATGGACCGGCTGTACAGCGTCCTGGGCAATCAGGGCGGAGCCCGATCCTCGCCGGCCGAACCGGCCGCAGGATGTTCCCGTTCCTCGCGCGGAATGACAAACCGAACGATGGCGCCGCGAGGCGAATTTGCACTTGCCCACAGTCGTCCCCCGTGCGCTTCGATGATCGAGCGGCAGATCGACAGACCCATCCCCAAGCCGCCAGGCTTGGTGGTGTAGAAGGTCTCGAAGATGTGCTCGAGGCTGCCGGGCGTGAACCCCGGGCCCGTATCCCGCACCGCCACGCGCACACCGTCCGCCTCGTCTGGCTCGCTGCTGAGCAGCAGCTCTCGCGCCCCTTCGCTCGTTCCCCCCATGGCTTCGACGGCATTGATGATCAGGTTGAGAACCACCTGTTGCAGTTGCACCCGATCGCCCTGGATGAGTGGCAGGCCCTGGGCGAGCTGCGTCTGCAGCACGACCCCGTTTTTCGCCACTTCGCCACGGATCAGGGCAATCACCTCCAGGACCGCCTCGTTGATCACCAGGCCCTCCTTGCGGGGCGGCGCCTTTTTAACGAGCGCGCGAATCCGCGAGACGATGTCGCCGGCCCGCATGCCGTCCCGGACGATACGATCGAGCGCCTGCCTGGCCTCCCCGAGGCCGGGCGGCCGGGCGCTCAGCCAGCGTAGCGCGGCCTGGGCGTTGGTGATGGTCGCCGCGATCGGCTGGTTGACCTCATGGGCAATCGACGCGGTAAGCTGCCCCATCGTTGCGACGCGGTTCGCGTGCGCCAGCTCCATCTGCACATCGCGGTACCGCCGCTCGCTGTCGCGCGCTTCTGCCTCCGCCCGCTTGCGCTCGGTCAGGTCGAGCACGAAAGCAACACCTTGGTTCCCCCCTTCCTTGAAGCTCGCCAGGCCAATCAGCACGGGCACGCGACTGCGATCCTTACGGAAAAATTCCTTTTCGAATGGCTGCAAGCTGCCCCGCAGCTGAACCTCACGGTCAAGCCATTCGGCAGGTGTCAGATCGGTCCAACGCAAGCGGCGAGAGGCAAGGTCCTCACGATCGTACCCCACCATCTGGAGAAACGCCTCGTTGGCCTCAACAACCTGACCTTCGAGCTCCCAAATGAAAATCCCGATGATGTTCGCATCGACAAGGCGAAGGATCTTCGCCTCGCGCTCCGCGAGATCGCGGTACAACCGGCTGTTCTCAAGCGCGATCGCCGCCTGCGACGCCAACAGCTTCAGCACCGCTATCCGGGCGGGCGTAAAGACTCGCGGAGCCAGGGTGTTTTCGAGGTAGAGCACGCCAATGAGCGTTCCCTGGTTGATCAATGGCAGGCAGAGAATGGAACGCGCCTGGTGCTGATGGGCGTACGTGTCTGCTGCAAACGGGTTCTCGGCCGACGCGTCGTCGAGAATCACGGCTTCGCGGGTGCGCACGACGTAATGGACGATCGACTCCGCCAGCGCGGCGCCAGCCATGGGCTCATCGCGAAGCAGCACGCTGACGGTGTCGCCGTGGGTCGTGGCTTCCGCCTCAATCCGTTGCTCCATCCCGCGCAGGGTGATCAGCAGCCCCCGCTGAGCGCCGGCGTGTGCGATCGCCGCGCGCATGAGCGTGTCGAGCAGCTTCTCAAGCACGATCTCGCCTGAGACGGCCTGCGACACCTTAAGCACGGTCGCGAGGTCCAGGTGCTCGATCGGCGCCCCAATCGTACTCGTGGGACCGGGCGCAGCCTCTTCCTCCTTCAGTTGCGGAAACAACTCGTCGAGGTGCTTCACCTTCCCTGCGGCACCCCACCGCAGATAGCGGTAGCGGGCGTTGCGCAGGTAGAGATCGGCGAACTGATCGAACCCGCGCGCCCGATAGAAAGCGGAAGCGCGCTCATAGGCGATCGCCTCGTTGTGGACGAAGCCGTTGTCGCGAGCTGACCGGATCGCCTGCTCATAAAGCCGCATGGCATCACCATCGCGGCCTTCGATGCGGGCGATCTCGGCACCAATCAGGGCGGCGCGGTTCTCGTAGTTTTCCGG
This sequence comes from Rhodopila sp., assembly GCA_028291505.1. GTDB lineage: Bacteria > Pseudomonadota > Alphaproteobacteria > Acetobacterales > Acetobacteraceae > Rhodopila. Next base: position 5,116 of record JAQGHW010000785.1, read on the forward strand.
GCAATTCTCTGCCCAGACCTGAAGTTGCCGGTAATGCGCAGCGAGAGCGTCCAGGTGCTGCTGCCGCTCACCGGCTGCCGCGGAATCGCAGGAAACGGCACCGCAGAGCGCGCCATAGAAGTGGTATTCCGCCGTTTCCAGCTGGGATGGCAACGTCCATAGCAGCGGTTGCGCCCTTGATGAGGCATCGGCGGCGGCGGCATAGTCGCCGGCCAGGAAACGCGCCTGCAGCTTGTAGATCCAGTACAGGCACGCGGGAAACGCCAGATCCGGGTTATCAGCGAAACGGCGCTCCATCTGAAGCTCGTCAAGGTGCTCATGGTCCAGGCGACCGAATGTTGGCGTCAAGCCGCGCAGCGTCCGGACCAGCCCAAGCTGCATGCTGATCCGGTCAACGGAGATCCCGAACCGCGCCCTTTGTGCGAAGGCGAGGCCATGTTCGACTTCGCGCTGTACCTCGGCGAGCGGATCGCCCGCCGCGAGCAGAATCACGTTCAGACTGGCACAGCTGTACACGACGTAAGTGAGGTCGCCGATGTCGCTGGCGGCCTCGAAGGCATGACGCACCAGGTCACGGGCCTCCCGGAGCTGTCCGGCCCATACCATGATGTGAACTCCGAAGAGCATATAGACCCTGGCCTGGAAGCGCCTCAACCCGCGCCGTTCGACCAGTTCGCAGCCGATCCGGCCGAAGCGATACGCGGCCTGGTAGTCGCCGAAGCGCGCGCCGGCGATACAGCCGAGCCATACATAGTGGGTGCACGACCCGTCGCAGTTGCCGCGCTCCAAGCTGAGATTGACCGCCCGGCAGATGGTCAGCGCATAGAGGTTCGCATCGGTGAACAATGCGGGCGGCACGAGCTTCGTCAGAACATCCAGTGTCGCCAGGCTTGCGGGGTCAGACATCAGGGGCAGATCGACGAACTCTTCGACCGTGCGCATGCGAAGCTGCGACCAGATCCGCTCGTATTCGCGCCGTGCTTCCTCTTCCGTAGGGTGCGGCGACCACTGGAAGTCCAGTTGCCGGAGGTAGTCGATACCCACGGCGACCGCGCGGCCGGTCTGACCGAGCGTTACGTACAGATCCACTCGCAGACAAGTCA
>JAQGHW010000800.1 GCA_028291505.1 Rhodopila sp.
CCGTGTCCAGACCGACGCATTGCGGTCCCCAACCGGTCTCGGAAGAATATCTCTTCGGCCCGTGGTGCAACCAGACGAAGTTCGATGACCTTGATAAGCGCCACGCCCACGGTGGCCGGCATGATCATGACCGGGATGAGCCTCGGTCAAGAGAGTCCAGCTAACAATCCCAGCATACAGTTTGCGAATCGCTTGCTCGCAAATCGTGCCAAAAATTACGCATATTCCCCTGATATATCAACAATATGGGAAATCTTGAACCTTTTGATGAGTTATTTTTACTAACATCTAGACAACGGCAACCAGATCACCACATGAACGCGACACTAACAGGACCCGCACAAAAAAATGCCGATATACCGTCCCACCCCACGTCCGGCAAACCGGCCCATGGCCACGATGCGCGCGCTCGGGATCCCAAGCTCGCCAACGCCAACGCCGACGCCCACGCCAACGCCAATATCCCAGATCGCCAACACGCCGAGCGCCCCGTCACTGGCACAAGGCTCCGGCAGCGCCCTCATCGTGACCTGGACAGCCCCGGTGATCGACAGCACGCACGATGCCGCCACTGGGTTCAACCTATGGTCGAGCCCCTCCGGCGCCGCCACCTGGACGACAGTGTCAGGTGTCACCAGCCCATACGTCCTGTCAGGCCTGGCAGCCGGAGCGGCGTTCGACGTTCAGCTCCAAAGCACGAACGCCGCCGGCGCCAGCGCATGGTCGGCCACCAGCACGCACACCACAGGTGCCGCCACAGTCACGGTGACACCCGCACCGAACACGCCAAGCGCCGCACTACTGGCACGGGGCACCGGCAGCGACCTCATGGTGACCTGGACAGCTCCTGCGATCGACAGCACGCACGGCGCCGCCACGGGGTTCAACATGCGATCCAGCCCCGCCGGCGCCGCCACCTGGACGACAGTGTCAGGTGTCACCAGCCCACGCGACCTGTCAGGTCTGGCCGCTGGCGCCGCGATCGACGTTCAGCTCCAGAGCTCGAACGCCACCGGCATCAGCGCATGGTCGGCCACCAGCACGCTGACCACGGCCTCGGCTACGGTCGGATCATACGCTCCGAACCCCCCGGCGATCACCAGCGTCGCGCCACCGCCGGACGGCACCACCACCAAGCTCTCGGTCAGTTGGACAGCTCCGGCGGTCGACGGCACCCACAGCGCCGCCACCGGGTTCAACGTGCGCTCCAGCCCTGCCGGCGCCGGCACCTGGACGACTGTGTCGGGTGTTACCAGCCCGTACACGCTTACCGGACTGTCCGGGGCAGCTGCGATCGACGTCGAAGTCCAAGCCGTCAACGCCGCGGCAATCGCGGGCGCGTGGTCCGCACCCACCACCGGCACGACCTGGGGCACCACCGTTGTGCCAGGCAGTTGGACAGCCGCGACCACGCAGGTTCACAACACCAGCGTGGCTCCGAACGGCGGGGTGCAAATGACCTTGACCGCCGCGCCAATGGCGGTGACTGGGGGAGCCTTCTTCTGGTCGACAAGCCCATCCGCATTGCCGACCGCCGGCCTGATCGCGGCCTCCAGCGACGGCCAAACCAACGGATGGGCGCAGTACATCAACGCACCAGCCACAGCCGGCACCTTCTACCTCTGGATGCTGGCTCAAGGGGCGGGCGGCGCCACGACCGGTGCCCTTGTTTCGTCAGCGATCTCGGTGTCCTAGTATCGCGCATCATAGAAGCGCGATACTTCGGTTTTGGTTTGAAGTCACCGATTCACGCGGCGAATTGCGGTCGCGTCGCGACTCACGCTTCTCTGCGATCGGGTACTAGTCGATAAAATCTGATCCAAAGACCATCGCATTTTTCCGCTGCCAGCCTGACTGGAACAGTCTGGCTGGCAGCACCGGCGTGAGGAATCAGCGCCCGGCCACGGAGCGGGATCCGGCCCATTTGCCGGTCCCACTGCTTCCGCAACAACGTAACAATCTTCAGAAACTCAGCGCCGCATCCATCACTGGCGTCCACCGCCTGTTCTTGACCACCGAGAGAAACGACTGGCTTGACGCATGATGATTGGTCGGACTCATCGACAGCGCCGGGCCGCCGAAGATGTCGTGCCAATCCTTCGTGCTCTCCAGCGCACCGATGAAGCTGTCCAGGGTCAAATCCCGGCCTGCTTTCTCCAGCACCGCGATGGTGAACGTGGCGGCGGTATACCCAGCCTCCCCCAGGTAGTTCACGTCGATGCCAAACGTCTTGCGGTATTTGGCCCCGAACGCCTGCACCGCCGGCAGTGGATCATCCGGATACCGATACAGCGCCGGTGCCATGGAGAAGAATCCCTCAGCCGGCTCACCCGGCGCCTCCGCCACGGCGGTGGAATAGCTGGCGAACTGGCCGCAGAAGTCGACATTCCAGCCCATCTTGTGCGCCGTCTGCAGGATGATCGAGGTGTCCTTCACGATTGTGCCCATGCAGATCAGGTCACAGCCCGCATCCTTCTGTCGCGCCAAGGCCGCGTTGAAGTCAGTATCCGTCGGGCGGTGCGCGGTTTCAGCCGCCAGCGTCAGTCCCATCGATTGAAGCTGCGCCACCACGCCGGCTTGAACATCCCTGCCGAAGTCGGTGTCCTGGTACATCACCCCAACGACCTTCTTGCCCCGCTGTTCGACGAAATACTTCACGCCCGCGCGCATCTGGTCGTAATACGAAGAGAATTGACCGAACTTCAGCCGGTTGAACGGCTGGTACATCGAACGTGCACAGGTCAGCGGAAAGACATTCGGCACGTTCTTCTCGAACATCGACGGCATGACCGCATCGTTGTGTGGGGTGCCGCCGTTGCCGAGCGCAAAGAAGATATTGTCGCGATTGAGCAGTTTATTCATCGCCTGTACCGCCTTGGGCACGATGTATTCCATGTCCTCGACGATAAAGCGGATCGAGCGGCCATGGATGCCGCCCGCTTTGTTGACCTCGTCGAACGCCAGACGCATGGCGTTGTTGTTGTTGACGCCCTGCACGGCAGTGACGCCGGACAGGTCGCTCATCTGGCCGATGACAATCTCGGTATCGGTTACGCCGCGGGTCGCCGCGGCCGCTCTTCCCATGATGGCTGGCGAAGCAAGAACACCGACGGTACCGCCCAGCACCAGTCGGCGCGAAATCGCACTTGTTGTATTCATTGGCGGAAGTCTCCCTATCGCGGCCGGATTATTCCAGCCGTCTTCTTTGTCCGGATACACTGCGACTGTGGTGCGGCGGCGTAAAGCACTCTCTGAGATTGCCCGCCGAACGGCCGTGCTCCGGCCCGTCGCTTCCCGTAGATGTGTTGCGCACCGTCAGGACGGCTGCCCGGTCAGGGCGGAGCCGTCGCCACGTTTGCCCCTACGGACACCCTACCCGGTGTTGCGCCCCACCAGCGCCCGCACCGCGGCCTGAACCGTGGCAAGATCGTTCGGCAGGACTGTGAACCGTTCCTCCCGCTCGAAAAGATCCGCCATTCGCGGAGGCAGCATCGGCCGGTGACCCGTCGCCCGTTCCATCGCGTCCGGAAACTTCGCCGGATGAGCGGTCGCCATCGCCACCACCGGCACTCCACCCGCACACGGCAAAGCCCGAGCGGCCGCGATGCCGATGGCGGTATGCGGATCGGCGAGATATCCGGTCGAGGCATGCAACCGCCGGATTTCCGCCTCGGTTCCCGGATCGTCCAGGCGGAAGCCATGAAACAGGCCCCGGGCGCGATGCCAGATCGCGTCGGGCACCGTCATCCGGCCGGTCTGCCGAAAATCCAGCATTGTCGCTCGAGCGGCGTCCGGGTCACGGTCCAGCAACTCGAACAGCAGTCGCTCGAAGTTGGAGCTGATCTGAATGTCCATGCTGGGCGACAGGGACGGTTCCACAGGCATCATCGACATGTCGTTGGATGCCAGGAAGCGCGCCAGAATGTCGTTGCGGTTGGACCCGACGATCAGTCGCG
>JAQGHW010000815.1 GCA_028291505.1 Rhodopila sp.
ACCGGTCCGATCAGCAGTTGCTGCTGCGACAGACGCCCGGTGTTGCCCAGGACGCCCGCGTCACCATAGATCTCCACCGCCGGCGATAGCGGTGCCCACAGATTCCAGCGGCTTTGCCAGGCATAACTGAAATCCAGGCCTTGAGTGGTCTGGTCCGGCCCCAGTTCCCTCGTCAGGAACAGGTTCACCGTGTGTGTCGTGCGGCCAATGTCCTTCGAGATCAGCGGCCCGAACGTGACCTGGTTTGACCCGGCTTTATCTCCCCTGGTCAGCGACTGCCCATATTCAACATAGATCGAGGCATCGGCGAAGTATTGCCCCGGTTCGGTCAGCATGAACGTGTTTTCAGTCACCACCTGGGTCAGCAGCGTGCCCTGGCCGAAACCAGGATTACGGTCAAAGCCGAATTCGAGCTCGCTATGCCACCAGCTGGTCAGTCCGGTTCCGAACTCGATCGTATAGCTCTGGGCGCCGCTCGCTTCCTTCTGATGATCAAAGGAGGCGGACCCGTTATGCTCGATTTCCAACTCCCCGAGGTCTATTTCGTCAGGGTAATGGATGTGAAAGTCGGCGCGCGCTTCCTGCGGTGCCAGTAATGCCAGCGCCGTGGCCAGTCTCAATGCGATGCGGGTCATTTTGCCACCAGTACGCCTTGGGCGGTATCCTGATGGAAGTCGCCGAAGAATTTATACTCTCCGGGATCGAGCGGCCCGAGGAACACGGTGATGGTCTGGCCGGGTGCGACCAGTTTCTCACGATTCAGATCGGCGCTCTCGAATTCGTCCGCTGTATCGTCGGCATTTCTTACCTGCAAACGGAACTTCTGATGTGCGGGAACCTCGATGCGGGCTGGTTCGAAGCGGTGGTTGTGGAAGACCAGCACCGGCAGGTCGTCGGCGCGGGCTGATGGGGCGCTGGACACCATTGCCGCGAGCCCCACGGCGGCAGCGAGCGTGCCTCGCCGTGGTCGGCTGATCGTTCGGGCTGCGACCGCGAGGGTTAGTAGCGTCGCCAGGTAGGCCGCGAGCTGGATGCCGGACGGACGCGCGGAGTAGCCGATCAGTGCGTGCAGGCTGCGGCCGGCGAAGCTGTCGTCGGCCAGGATGAAGCTGGTGTCCCACAAATGCTCGCCCCAACCGGGCAACAGATCGGCGCCGTGCAGGACCGAGGCGGCCTGCCCTGCCATGCCGGCGGCGAGCAGCGCGATCAGCCCGTTGGTGATGCCGAACAGGCGGTGCAGCGGTATGATGACAAGGCCGCGATACAGCAGCCAGGAGACAAGGCAGGCGGCGGCCAGCCCGGCCACACCGCCCGCGGCGAGCGAGAATGCGCTGGTGTGCGATGCCACTACGATGCCGTAGAGGAACAACACTACCTCGGCTCCTTCCCGTATCACCGCGACGGCGACGACGGCAGCCAGGGCGGCGAGCGATCGCTGACCGAGACGCACCGCCTTGCCGACTTCGCGCAGTTCGGCGGTCATGGCGCGGGCGTGGTGCGACATCCACAGGATGTGCCAACTCAGCATGACGACGGCGAAGCAAAGTATGGCGGCGGTGAAGACCTCTTGCCCGGCGCCTTCAAAGGCATCCGAAAGGGCGGCGGCGAATGCGGCGACCAGACTGGCCCCGGCTATGCCCGCGGCGATGCCGCCGGCGATCCAGCGGCCGCGTCCAGCGACCCCTTCGGTTGCGGCCAGGACGATGCCGACGATCAATCCAGCCTCCATGGCTTCTCGGAAGACGATGATCAGGCTGACGAACATGAGGCGGTTCCCGTGCGCTGCAAATGCGAATGACTTGCAATTGGGGTTTCATACACGGGCAGATCGGACGGTGCAAGAGGGCTTGGCCATCGACGACGCGGCAGGTGCGCCGGCGCCGGCTCGTTGACCGCCGCCGGGCCGCCGTCCAAGCTCTGCGTGGGTCTAATAAAGTCGTTGTGGGTCTAGTAAAGTCGTTACAATAAACGAGGAAGCGTTAATGACACTCATCATCGGCCGCCGGGCGGCGCTCGCGGCGGCATCATGTGCCGCTGCCGCCATCCCATCCCGTCGCACCCGCGCCGCCGACCGACAGATCATCCGGATCGGCGTGCTGACTGATCTCAGCGGCCCGAATTCGAACGGGACCGGCGAAGGCTCGATTACCGCCACCAGGCTTGCCACCGAGGACTTTATGCGCGCCCATCCGGACATAGCGGTAGAGGTGCTGTCCGCGGACTACCAAAGCAAGCCGGACGTCGCCCAGTCGATCGGGCGCGACTGGTTCGACCGGCAAGGTGTCGATTTCATTTCCAACGTCAACAATTCGTCCGCGGCGCTGGCCATCGCGACCCTGGTGCGGGAGAAGGACAAGGCCGCGGTGTTCACCACACCTGCCAGTTCCGATCTTACCGGCAAGGCGTGCAGCCCCAATCACGTTCACTGGACCTACGATACCTATTCGCTTGGTTCCTGCACCGGCAAGGCGCTGGTGGCCGAAGGGGGTGACTCCTGGTTCTTCATCGCTGCCGACTACACCTTTGGCAAATTGCTTGCTGCCGATACGGCGCGCGCGGTCACCTCGGTCGGTGGCAAGATATTGGGCCAGGTGTCGCATCCGTTCCCGGAGACAACCGATTTTTCCACCTTCCTGCTGCAGGCCCAGGCCAGTGGCGCCAAGGTGATCGGTCTGGCCAACAGCGGTGAAAACACGGTGAACTGTGTGAAGCAGGCCGCCGAGTTCGGTATCGCCAAGCGCGGCCAAAAGGTTGCCGCGCTGCTGCTGACGATTCCGGATGTGCATGGAATTGGCTTGGCCACCGCGCAGGGGCTGCTGCTGACCGAGGCGTGGTACTGGGACCTGAACGAGCGAACCCGAGCGTTTGCCAGGCGCTACGCTCCGCGGATGAATGGGAAGATGCCCAACATGCTGCAAGCCGGCGACTATTCGGCGATCACCCATACCCTGAAAGCCATGCAGGCAATGGGTCTGACGCAGGCAAAGGCCAGCGGCAAGGCACTGATCGCGCAGATGAAGGCGATGCCGGTGGAGGATGAGGCGTACGGCAAGGGCTCGATCCGGGCGGACGGCCGGGTGATGAACCCGATGTATTTGTTTCAGGTGAAGGCGCCGGAGGAAAGCCACTATCCGTGGGATTACTATCGTCTGGTACGGACCGTGTCGGCGGAGGATGCCTTCCGGCCGCTGAACGAGGGACACTGTCCGTTGGTGGCTGGGTAGAGGCATCCGCTCGGGCGCACCAGGGCAATCGCATTTGGAAATTGCGGTCCATGGTTCCGGCATCCGGGCGGGCTATTCGATACCACGACTGACTTCGCGGTCCAGGCAAGGGCAACGGCAGGGGGGCGGCGCCACCAGCGCGGTCGCTCATTCTTTCTTCACTTTCAGCACGGAGGACAAACGAGGGCCACGGTGGGCCATGGAGAATTTCCGTATCCGAGCACCGAAACCGACCGAGTAAATCCTGCTGATCCGACTGAGAACAGTAATTTGCCATTTTGTCGGTTTGCTATGCGACGAGGCCCGCCAGCCGGACTGTTCCAGCCAGGCTGATGTTGCTCTAAAATTCGCTCGCCCGCAACGACCGCGCCAGCCGATCGAGTACCGCGTTCGCCAGCCCGGGTTCCGGACCGGTGAAGAACCCGCGCGCGATATCCAGATACTCGTTGATCACCACCTTCGCCGGTGGCCCATCCAGCATCGAAAGTTCGGCGGCTCCGGCCCGCATCAGAGCCCGAAGCACCGGGTCGATCCGAGCCAACGGCCAGTCGTCCGGTAGAGCCTCCAGCAGCATCGGATCGATGACATCCTGGCGCCGCACCGCTTCGCGCACCACCCGGGTGAACAGCGGCACCTCGGCGTCGGGGATACGGCCATCCTCGAAGCCGTCCTGGCCTTCCAACACTCCCAGCCGGTGGCGAACGAACTGGTCGATCACCGTTTCCGCGTTGTCACCCGCCTGCTCTGCCTGAAACAAAGCCTGTACGGCAGCGACCCGCGAGGCAGTGCGGGTCCGGGTTTTAGGAGAACGGGCCATCAAATGGCGCACCCCATTATGCCGGGACCATCATGCCGCACCAAGATGGCGGGCTGCGTTGATCTGCAGCAGTGCCGCGGCGGCGGCCTCGGCCCCCTTGTTGTGGCCGTCCTGGCCAGAGCGGGCTTCGGCCTGCTCGATCGTGCCGCAGGTCAGCAGACCGGTGCCCAGGCAGATACCGAATTGCAGCGCGACACTCATGATCCCTTCCATCGTCGCCTTGCAGATGAAGTCGTAATGGTCGGTCTCGCCTTTCACGATGCAGCCCAGCGCGATAAATCCGTCGAACTTGCGGTTGCCGCGCAGCGCGATCCGGATCACCTGCGGCAGTTCGTAGGCACCGGCGACGTCGAGCGTATCCGCCGTCGCACCGGCCTCACCCAGGATGCGGTAGGCGCCGGCGGTCAGCCCGTCGACGACGTCGCGGTAGTACGGCGCTCGAACGATCAGCAAATGCGGTGCGGGTCCTTCCACATGCGGCGCACGAGGAAGTTCGGCGTCCTCGGTGCTCATCCTTCGTAGTCCACGCCGACGATGTTGGGGATCGGGCGCTGCTCGATGATGTTCAGCCCGTAGCCGTCCAGGCCGATGACGGTGCGGCGGCTGTTGGTCAACAGGATCATGCTATGCACCCCCAGGTCCAGCAGGATTTGCGCTCCGATGCCGTAGTCGCGCAACTCCTGCTGCGGCCGAGGCGTGCCGACGGCCAGCAGGCGGACACGTTCGGCCAGGGCGGTGGGGCGGTGCTCGCGGATCATGACCACGACGCCGCGGCCGGCCTTGCCGATCATATGCATGGCGTTATGAACGGCGATCCAGTGCGGCGAACCCGTCATGTCGTCGAGCAGATCGACCGCGTGCATGCGGACCATGACCGGGTCCGGTGTGCTGACGTCGCCCTTGATCAGCACCAGATGCTCCTGATACTCGACCGTGTTGGCATAGACCACGGCGCGCCAGTCGCCACCGGCGGGATGCGAGTAAGCCCCTTCCTCGACCTTGCGCACCAGCCGTTCGGTGAGCCGCCGATGGGCGATCAGGTCGGCGATGGTGCCGAGTTTCAGGTTGTGGTGCTGGGCGAAGGTGACCAGGTCCGGCAGGCGGGCCATGGTGCCGTCGTCGTTCATGATCTCGCAGATCACCGCGGCGGGGGCGAGGCCGGCCTTGCGGGCGATATCGACGGATGCCTCGGTGTGGCCGGCGCGAACCAGAGTGCCGCCTTCGCGTGCCAGCAGCGGGAACACATGGCCGGGGGTGGTGATGTCGTCGCGGGAGCTGTCGGGGTTGATCGCCACGGCGATGGTCTTGGCGCGATCGGCCGCCGAGATGCCGGTGGTGACGCCTACGCGCGCTTCGATCGAGACGGTGAACGCGGTCTGGTGCCGGGTACCGTTATGCTGGCTCATCAGTGGCAGACCGAGCTTGTCGACGCGCTGCTGGGTCAGGGCGAGGCAGATCAGGCCGCGGGCATGGCGGGCCATGAAGTTGATCGCGTCAGGGGTGGCGAACTGCGCCGGAACGACCAGGTCGCCTTCGTTTTCGCGATCTTCATCGTCAACCAGGATGAACATCCGGCCGTTGCGGGCTTCCTCGATCAGATCCTCGGCGGAAGAGAGGTATTTCGACAATTCGGTCGTAACGAATTGTTCGTGCAGGTTTTCCATCAGGCGGTCTCCGCCAGGCGAGCGACATAGCGCGCGAGGGTGTCGATCTCGATATTCACCGGGTCGTTCGGCCGCAATGTTCCGAACCCAGTGACCGAGGCGGTGTGGGGGATGATGTTCACGCCGAAGGTATCGCCCCGCACCTCGTTCACAGTCAACGATACGCCGTCGACCGCGACGCTGCCCTTGACGGCGATGAAGCGGGAGATGTCGGCGGGGACACGGAAAACCCAGCGGGTGGAGGCATTCTCCGGTGTCGCGGAGGTTGCTGTTCCGACGCCGTCGACGTGGCCGGAGACCAGGTGTCCGCCGAGTTCGTCGCCAACGCGCAGCGACCGTTCCAGATTGACCTGCGACCCAACCGTCCACGTCCCCAGCTTGGTGTGGGCGAGGGTTTCGGCGGACGCATCGACGGCAAACCAGGTTGGTTGCTCCCCGGGGTCAAATTCCACCGCTGTGAGGCAGCACCCGGAGCAGGCGATGGAGGCACCGAGTGCCACCGGAGGTTCGGCCAGGAAAGCTGGCGGCGTCTCGATGATGAGGCGCATGTCGCGGCCGCCGCCGAGCGGAGTGATGGTTCGGATGTGGCCAAGTGCGGTTATGATACCGGTGAACATGGTCTCTGCCTCGTGAACTCCGACAGCATGTCGTTGCCTATCGGGGTTATGCAATCCCGTCGGAAGCGAGGCATTTGGTCAAGGGTCTTCGTTCCGAATGCCTGGACGGCGGGCCAGCCGTCGCCGCCCATGATGGAAGGGGCGTGGAACCAGGCGACACGGTCCACCAGATCGGCGCGCAGGAGTGCCGCGGCAAGCTGACCCCCGCCTTCGACCAGGACCCTGGTCAGGCCGGCCGCGCTCAGGGCGGTCATCGCGGCCGTCAGGTCCACGCCGACCGAGGACCCGGGGATCTTGATCAACGTCGCACCGATCTCGGCGAACGCCTCTTCGCGGGCGAGGTTGGTGCCTTCGCGGAGCAGAAACCAGGTCGGGATCTCCGCCGCGGTGGTCAGCAGGCGGGAGGTCAACGGCGTGCGCAGGTGGCTGTCCGCGACGATGCGCACCACGGGCGTGGGGCGGAAACCAGGGATGCGGCACGTCAGCTCCGGGTTATCGGCCAGGACGGTGCCGACACCCACCATGACCGCATCATGCCGGCCGCGCATGGCGTGGGCGAGGCGGCGTGCTGGCGTGTCGGTGATCCATTGGCTCTCGCCGTCATGCGTGGCGATTCGGCCATCGAGGGTGGAGGCCAGCTTCAGGGTCACCATCGGGCGGCCAAGGGTGATGTGGTGGTTGAAGCCGATCAGTGTTTCGAGGGCTTCCGCCTCGAGCAGCCCGATTTCGACCTCGATGCCGGCGTCGCGCAGCTTCGTCAGTCCCTGGCCGTTGACCCGTGGATCCGGGTCGGTCGCAGCGACCACGATCCGGGAAATGCCAGCGGCCAGCAGCGCTTCGGTGCACGGCGGGGAGCGGCCCCAATGACAGCAGGGCTCCAGCGTGACGTAGACGGTGGCGCCCTTCGCCAGTTCACCCGCCATGGCGAGGGCGACGGGTTCGGCATGGGGGCGGCCGCCAGGCGCGGTGGTACCCCGGCCGACGACCCGGCCGTCACGGACGATGACGCAGCCGACGGACGGGTTGGGCCATGTGGTGCCGAGACCACGGCGCGCGAGCGCCAGGGCGGCACGCATGTGGGCGAGATCGTCGCCGATCACCGAGAGGTCTCCGCGACAGCCGTCCGCGCGTCGTCGCCGTCCTCATCCGTGTCGCGGCCAACCTCTTTTGTGTCGTGGCCGGGCTTGGTCTGGCTACCCATGGCTTCGCCGCATGCCGCACCGTGATGCCGGCCCGGCCGGGCCAAGCCGAACCATGGCGGCACACCGGAGCTGGCGCGGGCGTGCCTCACGCTCTACTCCTCCTCCGCCGGGCCCAGGCCGCCGACGAAATCCTCAAAGTCCTTCGCTTCCCGAAAGTTGCGGTACACGCTCGCGAAGCGGACGTAAGCGACCTTGTCCAGCTCCTTCAGCGTATCCATCACCAGTTCGCCAATCTGCTTGCTGGGGATGTCGCTGTCGCCCGACGCCTCCAACTGGCGCACCACGGAGTTGACGATCCGCTCGATTCGCTCCTCCTGGATCGGCCGCTTGCGCATGGATATCCGGATCGACCGAGCCAGCTTGTCGCGATCGAACGGTACCCGGCGGCCGTCGGACTTCACCACGGTCAGTTCGCGCAACTGCACCCGCTCGATCGTGGTAAAACGCTGGCCGCAATTGCCGCAGAAGCGGCGCCGCCGGATCGCGCCGTTATCCTCGGTGGGACGGCTGTCCTTCACCTGGGTGTCGTCGAAACCGCAGAACGGGCAGCGCATGCAGGGTCAGCGTGACGAATAGAGCGGGAAGCGGCCACACATTTCCTTCACCCGCGCCCCGACTGCTTGTTCCACGGTGGTATTGGAGCCGTCATTGGATCTGCCAAGCCCTTCAAGAACCTCATTGATCATCATACCAATCTCACGAAACTCCTCGGTGCCGAAGCCGCGCGTCGTGCCCGCTGGTGAACCCAGGCGCACACCTGAGGTAACTGCCGGCTTCTCCGGATCGAACGGGATGGCATTCTTGTTGGCGGTCATATGGGCGCGTTCCAGACTTGCTTCGGCGGCCTTGCCGGTCACCCGCTTGGGCCGCAGGTCGACGAGCATCAGGTGGCTGTCGGTGCCGCCACTGACAATGTCGAGGCCTTGCTGCTTCAACGTCTCGGACAGCACGCGGGCGTTGTCCTGGACGGCTTTCTGATAGACGCGGAATTCCGGCCGCAATGCTTCACCGAACGCCGCGGCCTTGCCGGCGATGACGTGCATCAGCGGGCCGCCCTGCAGCCCCGGGAAGACGGCGGAGTTGATCTTCTTGCCGATCTCCGGGTCGTTCGTCAGGACCATGCCGCCGCGCGGTCCGCGCAGGGTCTTGTGGGTCGTGGTTGTGACGACATGGGCGTGCGGCAGCGGGCTGGGGAACAGCTCCGCCGCGACCAGGCCGGCGAAGTGCGCCATGTCCACCATGAAGTAGGCACCGACCTCGTCCGCGACTTTGCGAATTCGGGGGAAATCGATGAAGCGCGGGTAGGCCGAACCCCCCGCGATGATGAGCTTCGGTTTCTCGGTCCGCGCCAGGTGTTCCAGTTCCTCGTAGTCGAGGATGCCGTCCTCCCGGCGCACGCCGTATTGGACGGGGCGGAACCACTTGCCGGACAAATTAGGCGCCGCGCCATGAGTCAGGTGACCGCCGGCGGCCAAACTCATGCCCAGAACGGTGTCGCCCGGTTGCAGCAGCGCCAGGAACACCGCCTGGTTGGCTTGCGCTCCGGAATGAGGCTGGACGTTGGCGAAGGCGCAGCCGAACAGTTGTTTGGCGCGATCGATCGCTAAATTCTCCGCGATGTCGACATAGGCGCACCCGCCGTAGTAGCGGCGGCCGGGGTAGCCCTCGGCGTATTTGTTGGTCAGCACCGAGCCTTGCGCTTCGAGCACGGCCGCGGAGACAATGTTCTCGGACGCGATCAACTCGATGCCGTCCTGCTGGCGGTCGAATTCGGCGCGGATCGCGGCCGCGAGTTCAGGGTCGGTTTCCGCCAGCGGGGCGGAAAAGAAGCGTTGCGTGCTGGCAGCGGCGCTGTGCTGGTTCATCGAGGATCCCCGTCGGGGTTATATGGTTCGGTTAGTGAGCGTCCTGTAGCATGGGGTGCATGGGCGACAAACCGGAACTGTTGTATGCGACTCCCCGCGCGGCCCAGATTGGATTTATGTCGGCATCGGTGACCGTTTTTTTGCCTGACCTTGCCGCGACGGAAGCCCTGGCCGCACGGCTGGCGTCCGTCGCACGGGCGGGCGATTGCATTTTGCTGGAAGGACCATTGGGGGCAGGAAAAACCGCGCTGGCGCGGGCGTTCCTGCGCGCCGCCGCCGGTGACCCGGAGCTGGAAGTTCCCAGCCCGTCGTTTACGTTGGTGCAGATCTACGACACCAGAATCGGTCCTGTGTTTCACTATGATTTATGGCGATTGGACGGGTCCGATTCTCTCGCCGAATTGGATTGGGAGGATGCGCTGGACGCGGTTGTTCTGGTGGAATGGCCCGACCGGCTAGGCACGCTGCGGCCGCCCGAGGCGTTGACGATCAACCTTCGGCTCGGCGACGGGGAGGCGCGGGAGGCGACATTGACGGGGCAGAACGACAGGCTAAGGAGCATCCTGTGAGCCGTCGCCACGGGCTCGATCCCGTTGGCGCCGACGCGGCCGCCAATTCGCGGGTGACCACACTGACGGACAACCTTCCCGAATGAACCGCGACGACCTGATCGCGGTCTTCCTCGCGCGCAACGGCTATGCGCCCAGCGATGTCGAGCCGCTTGCGCAGGATGCCAGCCTTCGGCGCTACCTCCGCATTGCGGGCGACCGGCCCGCCGTCCTGATGGACGCTCCGCCGCCCGAGGATGTGCGCCCCTTCCTGCGCATCGCCGCCCATTTGCGGAGCGTCGGCCTGTCAGCGCCGGCGATCCTCGCCGCTGATGAAGTCCATGGCCTGGTCCTGGAGGAAGACCTCGGCGACGACCTGCTGTCCCTCCTGCTGGATCGAGGCGACCCACCTGATCCCCTGTTGGACGCGGCGGTCGACGCGCTGGTCATCATGCAGCGCGCCGCCCCACCCGACGGGCTGCCTGCATGGGATGCGCCGATGATGGTCTCGACCGCACTGGGCACGCTGTTCGACTGGTGGTGGCCGGCCCGCTTCGGCGCTTCCGCCCCCGCGGCCGCGCGACACGACGTGGCACAGGCGCTGGCGGCCATGCTGGAGCTGGTCGCGGATGGTCCACGGTGCTTCGTCCACCGCGATTTCTTCGCCGGCAATCTCCTCGTCCAGCCGGACCACCGCGTCGGCATCATCGACTTCCAGGGCGCCGCGCTCGGCCATCCGGCCTACGATCTGGTGTCGCTGCTACAGGACGCACGCAGGGATATCCCTCCCGCTTCGCGGCACCGCGCCATGGCACGGTATCTGGCCGCTCGGCCTGAGCTGGATTCGGCGCAATTCCGCGCTGCGTTTACGGCCTGCGCGGCCCAGCGGCACCTTCGTGTCGCCTGCCAATGGGTAAGGCTTGCCCTGCGCGACGGGCGGCCTCAATACCTCGCCTACGGGCCGCGGACGTGGCGCCTGCTGGAGGAAGCCTTGTCCCAACCAGCCGCCGACCCACTCGCCATCGCCTTGAACCGCTGGATACCGGTTGCCGAACGCGGCAACCCGTTCGGATTAGCCAAACCAGGACTCGAACCATGACCGCTTCCCCGCGCTCCGCCATGGTTCTCGCCGCCGGTCTGGGGACGCGCATGCGCCCGCTGACCGATGCAACCGCCAAACCGCTGCTGACACTCGGCGGCCGCACGTTGCTGGACCACGCGCTCGACCATCTGGTGGCTGCCGGCGTCGAGACCGTGGCGGTCAACGCCCACTGGCAGGCGGACGCGGTCGCGGCGCATCTGGCCCATCGTGCATCGCCGCCTGCGACGGTCCTGCTGCGCGAGCAGCGTCTGCTTGAAACCGGCGGCGGGGTACGGGCGGCGCTTACCATCCTCGGCACCGATCCATTTTTCGTCGTCAATGGCGACGCGTTCTGGCTGAACGGACCGCTTCCGGCGCTGCTCCGGTTGGCATCCGTGTTCGATGATGCGGTGGATGGCGTATTGTTGGTGCAGCGGACGTCGCACGTCCATGCCGATGTGGGATGCGGCGACTTCGCGCTGGATAAGTGGGGCGTCCCCCGCCGGCGCGGGGAGCGGGAGGTCGTTCCCTACATCTATGCCGGTGTGCAACTGATCCATCCTCGCCTGCTGAAAGGGATGCCCGATGGCGCCTTCAGTATGAACCGGGCCTGGGACTCGGCAATGGCAGCCGGCCGGTTACGGGCGGTGGTGCATGACGGCATCTGGTTCCACCTCTCGACACCGCCGGATCTCGAGGAAGCCGAACAGATCCTGGAGGCCCGCGTTACCGGCGACGCCCGCTGGCCGTGGCGCTGAACCTCTTCACCGTCCCGCCACAGGTTCCGTTCCTCGATGCTCTGGCGCGCGGCTGGCTGGCACGCTGCGAAGAGCTGGCACGCTGCGAAGAGCTTGCCCGCTGCAACGACCTGGCGCCCGGCAACGGCCTGACGCCCGGCGACGACGCGTTGATCGTCAGCCACGGCCTGATTCTGCTGCCGACGCGCCGATCAGCACGCGCGCTCGCCGAGGCCTTCCTGCGCGTCCGAGATGGCCGGCCGATGCTGCTGCCCCGCATCACCGCCCTGGGCGGGCTTGACGAGGCACCTTTGGCTTTGGCCGGCGCCCTGGACATGCCGCCGGCTGTAGAGCCGATGCAGCGTCTCGCCGCGCTGTCCAAGCTGATCCTGGCGATGCAGGGCAAGGGCGGTGCCCCCAAAACTGCTGATCGGGCTTGGTTGCTGGCCCGCGAACTCGCCTCCCTGATGGATGAGGCTGAGCGCACTGGGATCGACCTGGCGGCGCGCCTGCCGGATGCCGCCGATCCGGAATACGCGGCGCATTGGGCGCAGACGCTGGAATTCCTGCACATCGTGACAGCCCTTTGGCCGGCCTGGCTGGCCGACAACGGGGTACTGAACCCGACGGCACGGCAGGTGGCGCTGCTGAAGGCTCAGGCGCGGGCATGGGAAGACCACCCGCCCGACTATCCAGTGCTGATCGCCGGCACCACCGCTGGCATTCCGGCCGTAGCCGAACTGTTGAGGGTCGTTGCGCGGATGCCGCTTGGGCAGGTGGTGCTGCCCCAGTTGGATTTGGGGATGGGCGAGGAAGCCTGGAACGAACTTGAAGCGTCCCACGCGCAGGCCGGCCTCGCCCGATTGTTGACCGACCTGGACGCGACGCGCGGCGATGTGCGGCTATGGGAGAGCGGCGCGCATGCCGCGGTCCCGCTGACACGGTTTGCCGCGCTGTCGCGGGCGCTGCTTCCAGCCCCTGCATTGCACAACTGGATGGATCGCGGACCGGTACGGCTCGAAGGACTGTCACGACTTCGGGCCGCGGACCAGCAGCAGGAGGCCCAGGCGATCGCGCTGGTCCTGCGAGATGCGCTGGAAACCCCAGGTGCCACGGCCGCCCTGGTGACGCCGGACCGCGACCTCGCCGGACGCGTGACGGCCGCGCTGCTGCGGTTCGGCATCGTTGCCGACGACAGCGCCGGCGAACCCCTGGCGGATTCGCCGCCAGCCGTCTTCCTGCGCCTGCTGGTGCGCGCGATAGCGGAGGAACTGGCGCCGGTGCCGTTATTGGCACTGCTGAAACACCCCCTTGCCGGCGCAGGCATGAGCCCAATCGCCTGCCGAGAGGCAGCACGCACGCTGGAGACGCTATGCCTGCGCGGGCCTCGGCCGGCGCAAGGGATAAGCGGCCTTCGCATGGCGGTGGACAAGGCGGCCGGGCCGGACTCGCCGACCGCTGCATTCTTGTCGCGGCTGGAGGTCTGCCTGGAGCCCGCGCTGCGAATCGATTCGGCGATGGAGATCGCGCCTGCCCAAGCGTTGGCCGCCGTCATCGAGGCCGCCGAACGCATGGCCGCCGCCGATGATACCACCGGTCCCGCCAGGTTGTGGGCGGCGGAAGAAGGCGACTCGCTGGCGACCCGCCTGGCCGAGGTGCGCGATGCGGTTGGCATCATGCCCGATCTGCGACGCGGCGTCCTGCCCGGCCTGCTCGACGCGGTGCTGGACGGCGAGGTCGTGCGCAGCCGGCGGGCACTGCGCGGCCGCGGCGGAATCGAACATCCCCGCATCTTCATCTGGGGACTGTTGGAGGCTCGGCTGCAGTCGGTCGACGTCGTGGTGCTCGGTGGCCTGGTTGAGACCGTCTGGCCGCCGATGGCCGAACCAGGGCCGTGGCTGTCCCGCCCGATGCGCACCCGTGTCGGACTGCCGGCGCCGGAGCAGGCCGTGGGGCAGGCGGCGCATGACTTCGTCGCGGCATGCTGCGCGGCGCCGAGGGTGGTGCTGTCGTGTCCCGTGCGGCGTGATAACGCGCCGGCGGTCCCGGCGCGGTGGTTGACGCGGTTGGATATGTTCCTTGCCGGGATATCCGCCACGGCATCTTTGCCGGATATGTCGTCGCCGGACACGGCGATGGGCGACACGGCGATGCATGAGACGGTGCTGGCGCTTCCCGAACATCCCGCGGTCGACTGGGCTTGGGCGATCGACCTTCCCGACGGCCTGCCCAATCCGGTCAAACCGCCACGCCCTTGCCCGCCCGTCAGACAACGCCCGCGTAGGCTCAGCGTCACCGCGATCGAGACCTGGCTGCGCGACCCCTACGCCATCCATGCGCGCTACATTCTGAAACTATCTGCGTTGAAGCCTCTGGATGAGGCGACGGATGCCTCCGACTATGGCTCCCTGGTGCATGACGGGCTGCATCGGTTCCTGCGGAAGTATGGCGCCACCTGGCCCAACGATGCGGCGCACGAGCTCCGGCTGGCAATGGCCCAGGCGCTTGGCGATGCCGGGTTGCGCCAGGCGTTGCGGGCGTGGTGGTCGCCGCGGCTGGATCGCATCGCCGAGTGGGTCGTTCAGACCGAAACGCAACGCCGAGCGGTGCGGACGCCTGTGGCGATCGCGACAGAGGCGGCGGGGTCGATCGAACTGCTCCGTCCCGGCGGTTCATTCCGCCTCAGCGGACGGGCCGACCGGATCGAGCGCTATCCCGACGGGACGCTGTCAATCCTCGACTACAAGACCGGCTCGCCGCCCACCCAAAGGGAAGTCGATGCCGGCCTGGCGCCGCAGTTACTGCTGGAGGCGGCGATGGCCGCGGCGCGCGGGTTCGGTGCTGACCTCGCGGGTGAAACCGGCGAACTGATCTACTGGCATCTGTCAGGTGGCCTGGATGCCGGCCGGGCAGTGCCGCTGTTCAGGAAGAACCCCGCGGACATCCACAACGCGGTACAGGACGCAAAGGACCGGCTCTCCGACCTGATCGACGCGTTCGACCAGCCGGCACGGGCATATCTTTCGCGGCCTCATCCCGGCCTGGCCCCGCGCTTCTCGGATTATGAGCAGCTTGCGCGGGTGGCCGAGTGGTCGGCGGCAGGAGACGCGGATGAGTGAAACCGCCCGCCAGCGCGCCAATCGGGAACAGCTCACCGCCTCCAATCCCGCAGTGTCGGCGTTTGTGGCGGCCTCGGCGGGGTCGGGCAAGACCAAGCTGCTGACCGATAGGCTGCTGCGGCTGATGCTGACCGGCGCGGCGCCGGAGCGAATTCAGTGCCTGACGTTCACCAAGGCGGCGGCGGCCGAAATGTCCCTGCGCCTGCAACGAACGTTGGGACGGTGGGTGACATTGCCGCCGGACAAACTGGCCGAGGAGCTGGCGCGTTTGCACGTCGAACCGACCGAAACCAAC
>JAQGHW010000832.1 GCA_028291505.1 Rhodopila sp.
CGACTTGCTTCAGCCGCGATTGCGCGATCACCAATTCACCGACCCGGTCCATCAGCTCGTCAAGTCGTTCGGCTGGAACGCGGACGGTGTCGTTGCCACGCTTGGCACTGCGCCGATCCGCCAGCCCGTCCTGAGGCCCCCCAGACTCGACCGGCGACGACTCAACCGGGACCGGCACCACCGCGTCAGGCTTCTCCGCCGCATCAGCCGCCCCAGCCAGATCCTCGATGCGCCGCGGTGCCACTTCGCCGATCGGCGGTACAGGTCGCTCGATCTCAAGCTCCATGTCGTCGATCACGAAGATGAACACCTCCTCGATCGCCGCGCGCGGCTGGTCGGTCCGCAGCAGCACATCCCAGTGCAGGTAGGTGGCGCCTGGATCGATCTCCTCAAGCAACGGCACCGCATCGGTCAACGCGACCACCGAAGCTGTGCCCAATCCCCGCAACTCGTCCAGCAGCAGCAGCGGATTGGTTCCGGTCGCCATGGCGTCGATCGGCAACCGGAAACGGACCCGCCAACTGGCCTCGGCATCTGCTTCCGCCGCGGCATCGGCGGACCCGGTCACGCGGTCGCCGCCAGCAGCGGACGATCCCGTGGCCGCTTCCATCAGTCGCAGCAGATCACTCAGAATAGCCTCGCCGCCGCTCGCACTCGCGGTCGACGGATGGTCGATCAGAACGCGCATCTGATCTTTCGCGCGCAAGGCCACCGCGATCAGCTCTTTGGTGGGTGTCAGTTTACCTTTGCGCACCAGGTCGAAGGCGTTCTCGACGTGATGCGTGAACGCGGCAACGGCGTCGAAGCCGAACATCGCGCCGGACCCTTTGATCGTGTGCAGCGCACGAAAGGCGGTGTCGATCAGATCCGTGTCGGCGGGGGTATATTCCAGATCGAGCAGCGTCTGCTCAAGCTGCTCCAGCAGATCCTGCGCTTCCTGAAGGAAGATCTGGGTCGGATCCGAACCACTCATCAGCCCAGAACTTTCTTTACGATGGCGACAAGCTGGCTCTGCTGAAACGGCTTGGTAATCCAGCCAGTGGCGCCGGCAGCCTTTGCTTCCTGCTTTAACGCGGCATCGGATTCGGTGGTCAGGAACAGGATCGGCACGCCGCGATAGGCGGGCAATTTCCGCAACTCGCGGATCAGGCCCAGCCCGTTCATGACCGGCATGTTGAGGTCGGTTACCACCATGTCCAAAGCGGTGGCCTTCGCTGTGTTCAGCCCTTCCATGCCATTGCCGGCCTCGACAATGTCGTATCCGGCGCCGGTCAGCGTCAGCTTCACCATCTGGCGCACGCTGGGCGAGTCATCGACGGTCAGGATCTTCTTCTTCATTCCGCGGCTCCCGCGAACCAGAAACCTTGGGCTTCGGTCCGATTGTCATGTGTTGTGTGGAAACCGGCGCGTGTCAGCGCATTCAGCAACGCTCCATCCGGGCGCACCGCCAGAGCCACCGACTTGCCGGACCGCGTAGCGCTGGCGCGCGAGGCAAGCAGTAATTGAACGAAGCTCACGTCGACCTCGGCAGCCGCCGAACAATCGATCGAAACGACGGGATAGCGCTCGATATTGTCGCGCAACGTCGCGCAGATGGCGGCGGCGTTACGAATGGTCAGGGCGCCATCCAGAATAAGGCGACCACCAGGGGAAGCATCTTGCATTGTCGGCGCGATCCAGGTTGACCGGGGGCTACGTTCGGCCGCCTGCAGGCGCCTGGCGCTTGCTCACGACCCCACGCACAATCCGGGGTTGAAGTCCTTGGATCGCAAGTCTGCCCGTAATTGATTAACCAGAAGCTAATTTTGCCGAACCGCCCGGATCGTTTGTCCACGCCCGGATAACCCGGGTTTACCGTTGCGCCATCTGACGCCAGCAGTTTACGCTTTGTTTAACCATAGGAGGCATCTTTGCGCGCCAGCCCTCACTTTTTGCGCTTTCTTGCTCACGATTTCATCGCGTGTACATTTTTTGAGCCGCAGCCACGACGTCAAATCCGACGGGTCCGTTCTTGAACACCGACGAGGACTACCTGCGTCTCTCGATCGAGATCGCGCGTCAGGCCCGAGCCGCCGGGAACCATCCGTTCGGCGCGATCCTGGTGGGTCCCGACGGGGCGGTCCTGATGGAGGCCGGCAACGCCCACGGCAACACCGGCGACCGCACCGGCCACGCGGAGCGAGTGCTGATGACCAGGGCCAGCCTCGCCTATCCAGCCGAATTCCTTGCCGGGTGCACGATGTACGCCAGCGCCGAACCATGTGCGATGTGCGCCGGCGCCGCCTATTGGGCGGGTGTCGGCCGCGTCGTGTACGGCCTGTCAGAGCGCGATCTAGGCCAGCTGATCGGCCCGCATCCAGAGAACCTGACCATGGATCTGCCCTGTCGTACCGTCCTCGGCGCGGGACAGCGGACCATCGCCGTGCTCGGACCGCTGCTCGAAGACGAATCCCGCGCCGTACACGAAGGATTCTGGCGCTGACAAACTTTGGCGCGACACTTGCATGACGCCGCTTTCACGGATCCGTGAAAGGAAGGAGAGCAGTACCGGGGGACAGGCTGGCACAGCAATCGCGCCAAGACGCGACCGCTGCCGTGCGCAGGGATAAATTCGACACATACCAGGTTCACGGAGTTCACCATGCTAAGACGTCAGTTCACTCGGCTTGTCGGCGCCGGTGCCGTTGCCTCGACGCTGCCCACCCTGATCACGGCTGCCCAAGCCGCCGAACCCCTGAAAGTCGGGTTCATCTACCTCGGCCCCGTCGGCGACTTTGGCTGGACCTACCAGCACGACACCGCGCGCCAGGCCACGGTCACCCATTTCGGCGACAAGATCAAAACCACCTTTGTGGAGAACGTGCCCGAGGGCCCGGATTCCGAAAAGGTGCTGAACGACCTGGCCAACCAAGGCAACAAGCTGATCTTCGCCACATCTTTTGGCTACATGAACTACGTGCTGAACTCGGCCAAGAAACATCCGGCCGTGTTCTACGAACACGCCACCGGATACAAGCGCGCCGCCAACGTCGCTGACTACAACATCCGGTTCTACCAGGCGCGCTACGTACAGGGCGTCATCGCCGGCAAACTCAGCAAGGCCGGCCTGGCCGGTTACGTCGGCTCCGTGCCCGTCCCGGAAGTCGTCCAGGGCATCAACGCCTTCATGCTCGGCATGCAGTCGATCAACCCGAAGGCCCGCATGAAGTTCGTGCTGATCAACTCCTGGTACGATCCGCCGAAGGAAGGCGACGCGGCCAAGGCGCTGATCGACCAGGGCTGCGACATCATCACCCAGCACACCGACTCGCCCGCACCCCTGCAGGCCGCCGCCAGCCGAGGCGTCAAGGCCTTCGGCCAGTCCACCGACATGGCGAAGTTCGCACCGGCCACCGAACTGACCGCCAGCACCGACGTGTGGGGCCCATACTACATCAAGCGCATCCAGGACGTGCTGTCGGGCACCTGGAAAAGCACCGACACCTGGGGCGGATTCGACAGCGGCATGCTGGCGATGTCGCCGTTCACCAACATGCCCCCGGATGTCGCGGCATTGGCCACGTCCACCGTCGCCGACATCAGCTCCGGCAAGAACAAGGTCTTCGTCGGGCCGATCTCGGATCAAACCGGCGCGGTGAAGGTCCCAGCCGGAACCACGATGGACGATGGCGCGCTGTCCGGCATGCAGTGGCTGGTTCAGGGCGTCGATGGAAAACTGACCTGACCGGAATGACTTACCGTGCCGCGGTGCGAACCCGCGTCACGGTCGTTTGATGCCATGATGCGTTCATTACGGACATGTTCACGCCCTCAGCAACGAGTTCAGCCATGAACGATCCGATGCGAACCGGCCCCCTGCTGACCATGACCGGCATGACCAAGCAGTACCCCGGCTGCCTGGCAAACGATCATGTTTCGCTAACGGTCGAACGCAACCAGATCCATGCCTTGCTGGGCGAAAACGGCGCCGGCAAAAGTACCCTGGTGAAGACCATCTATGGCGTGGTCAAGCCCGACGCCGGCGAAATCATCTGGCAGGGACAGAAAGTCGCCATCCAGAATCCGGGCCATGCGCAGCGCCTGGGCGTTGGCATGGTGTTCCAGCATTTCTCCCTGTTCGAAGCCCTGACGGTAACCGAGAACATCGCCCTCGGCCTGGGCAGCGCCCGGGAGCGGATCGGACTGCGCGAGCGAATCGTCCGAATCTCGAACGAATACGGTTTGCCGCTCGATCCCGATCGCGTGGTGCACGATCTGTCCGTCGGCGAACGCCAGCGTATCGAGATCGTTCGCTGCCTGCTGCAAAATCCGAAACTGCTGATCATGGATGAACCCACCTCCGTTCTGACGCCATCCGAAGTCAAAAAGCTGTTCGTCACCCTGCGGCGGCTGGCAGCCGAGGGCTGCTCCATCCTCTACATCAGCCACAAGCTGGAGGAAGTTCGCGCGCTGTGTTCCGCCGCCACGATCATGCGGTTCGGTAAGAACGTCGGCGAGTGCGCGCCGGCCGAAAAAACCGTCAAGGAACTGGCGGAAATCATGATCAACATGACCTTGCACGCGCCGACTCCACGCCCGTTGACAGCGAGTTCGAAGCCGCCACGGCTGGTGCTGGACAAACTGACCATCCGCTCGCCACACCATTTCGGGACAGATCTGAAAGCGATTTCGCTGTCGTTGGCAGGAGGCGAGATCCTGGGCATCGCAGGCATCGCCGGTAATGGTCAAAGTGAGCTGATGGATGCCCTGTCAGGCGAGGTCCCCGCCGGCAAGCCGGAAAGCATAATGATCGACGGCGTGGCGGCCGGACATATGGGGCCGCATGAACGCCGCGGCATCCACGGCTGCTTCGTCCCGGAGGAGCGTAACGGGCATGGCGCCGTAACGGCCATGACGTTGGCGGAGAACGCCTTCCTGTCTGGATTCACCCGTCAGGCACTGGTTCGTTTCGGAATAATCAACACCAGAAAGACCGCGGCGTTCGCCGAACACATCATCAGGAGTTTCGACGTTCGCACCACCGGTCCAAAGGCCGAGGCTAGATCGCTATCCGGCGGCAATCTGCAAAAATTCCTTGTCGGCCGCGAGGTTTTACAGGACCCGGCAGTGCTGGTGATCAACCAGCCCACATGGGGCGTCGACGCCGGGGCCGCGTTGGCGATCCACGAGGCGATCATGGCACTGGCCGAGGCCGGCGCCGCGGTGATGATCATCTCGCAGGACCTCGACGAGATTTTCGTGCTGGCGGACCGCATCGCGGTGATCGCCGGTGGACGGGTCTCGGCGCCGGTGCTGAAGCGCGAGGCAACCGTAGAATCGATCGGACGCCTGATGGGCGGTACCGCAGCCGCCGAAGCCCCGGGGGAGATGGCACTTGCGGAGTAAAGAACCGATGTCGCGTCACGGTCACCACCTTCTGTGTCATGGCCGAGTAACGATGATACAAAAAGCGGCGATGACACCAGTGGCGGCAGCCTCGCAGCACCTGGCCCGAGAGCACCCCGCCCATGCTTAAGATCGAACCGCGCGGGTACGAATCGAAATTCTGGCGCTATGCCTCTCCCGTCCTTGCACTGCTGCTGACCGGAGCGACCTCGGGGCTGATCTTCGCCGCGATGGGCCGGCCGCCAGGCCTGACGGTCTACACATTCCTGATCGCACCCCTCCTGCAACAAGATGGGTTCGAAGCGCTGGTGGTGAAGGCAGCGCCGCTGATCATGATGGGCGTCGGACTTTCGTTAGCATACCGAGCCAATGTGTGGAACATCGGGACGGACGGGCAGTTTACGCTGGGTGCCATCTGCGGCGGCGGCATGGCGCTCGCGTTTCCCGACGCGCCGGCCTGGGCGATCTTTCCGGCCATGATCGTTGCGGGCGCAATCGGCGGCATGCTGAACGGCGGGCTGGTCGCCTGGTTACGCATCCGGTTCAACGCCAACGAGATCCTGACCAGCCTGATGTTCGCCTACATCACGCAGTATCTGTTGGTCTATCTCGTCACCGGCCCCTGGCGGGACCCGCAGGGATTTGGCTTTCCACAGACGGCACTATTCTCCGACGACGCCTTGGCGCCGAAGCTGATCGAGGACACCAACGTCCATATCGGCGTTGTGCTGGCCCCCCTGATCGCCATCGCCCTCTGGTTCATGCTGGAAAAAACCCTGCTGGGCTACCAATTCCGCGTCCTCGGCCAAGCCACCCGAGCCGCTCGTTTCGCCGGATTCAGCGAGAACCGGCTGGTCTGGATCGCAATGCTGATCAGCGGAGGACTGGCCGGGCTGGCCGGAATGCTGGAGGCCACCGGCACCTTGGGCCAGCTCACCACGACGCTGTCGCCCGGCTACGGCTTCACCGCCATCATCGTTGCATTTCTCGGCCGCCTTAATCCGCTCGGTGTCATTCCGGCAGGGTTACTACTTGCCTTGACCTACCTCGGCGGCGATGCGGCGCAGATCAATCTGGGCCTGCCGAATGCGGTGACCGGCATCTTCCAGGGCATCCTGCTGTTCTACCTCCTGGGCTGCGACATTCTGCTATTGAACCGATTCCGCTGGGCCTCCACTCAAGCACCCACCCGGGCAAAGGCCGCGCAATGACCGCTCTGCTGGTTGCCTTTCTCGTCAGCACCATCGCCGCCGCCACGCCATTGCTGCTGGCCGCGACCGGGGAACTGGTGGTGGAGAAAGTGGGGGTTCTGAACCTCGGCGTGGAGGGGATGATGCTGGCCGGCGCCATCGCCGCCTTCGCTACTGCGAACGAGACCGGGGTCACCTCACTGGGCGTGGTCGCCGCTCTGGTGGCCGGGATCGCGCTGGCGCTGCTGTTCGCGGTCGTTTCGCTAACCCTGCAGGCCAACCAAACGGCAACCGGCCTGGCACTGACGATCTTCGGCCGAGGCTTCAGTGCCCTGGTCGGCGCGGGCTACGTCGGAATTCCGGCACCCACACTGCCGAAGATCCATATTCCCCTGCTCTCGGATATCCCCGTGCTCGGACCGGTGGTGTTTGGCCACGACATCCTGGTCTACCTGTCGCTGGCGATCCTGGCCGTGGTCGCCTGGTGCATCCGCTCCACCCATCTCGGCCTGATCCTCCGAGCGGTCGGCGATTCGCACGATGCGGCGCACGCCCTGGGATACCCGGTCGTGCCGATCCGATACGCAGCCGTGGCGTTTGGCGGCGCCCTGGCCGGACTGGCGGGGGCCTATATGTCGCTGGCCTATACTCCGCTGTGGGCACAGGACATGACCGCCGGCCGAGGCTGGGTGGCAGTGGCGCTCGTTACCTTCTCCGCATGGCGGCCGTTCTGGCTGCTGATCGGAGCATGGTTCTTCGGTGCACTGATGTATTTGTCGCTATATGTACAGGCGCTGGGCGTGGCGGTGCCGTCGGCACTGCTGTCGGCGCTGCCCTACATCGGCACCGTAATCGTCCTGGTCCTGATTTCCCGGGATGCCCGGCGTATCCGGCTGCACCGGCCGGCAATGCTGGGCCGCCCGTTCCAGTCGCGGGCTTAGCGAACGGCTTTCTGCCGATCAGTTTTGGCGCCCAGCGATCACCTTGACCGACCTTGGAAGCGCATTCGCAGATAGCCAAGCCCTATTATTGCGGAGCCCAGTATTGCCATCGACGCCGGTTCAGGCACCGGGGCCAAGTAGACCAGGCGTTGGTTCGTCTGCCCGTGGGCTGGAGTTAACTCGTCGAGGCTCAGACCCTTGGGAAGGGTCCATCCAGTATTCAGGTCAGCGAAATAGGCGTTAGCCACCGCCTGCAACCCCGAATCATCCGGCGTGATAGTCACGGCGGCACCGTACTCCGTTTCCCAGATCGCCAACTGAACGGCCGCGGCGTTGGTGCCATTGTAGATCAACGCGCCGATGTCAGCGATCTTGCTGTGACCCGTCACGCTGGATATGCCGGCAAGGTTCGGATCCGAGGCCGGATTGACCGCCGTATTGTAAGTTCCCGATCGCAGCAACCAGTCTGCGATATCGACGCAATAAGCTGCGATAGTGGAAGAACCATTTAGCGAAATCAGGCCGGCTCCGCCGTACTCGTTGTTAACGCCCAACCCAGTATCGGAGATATGGACATTCTCGCCCGAGAAGCCGTAGCCATCGTAGGTGAAAGTGCCCGCGTCCGCCGCAGTGGTGAACCCACCGCACGCGACAAATCCGGCAAGAAAAGCCGTGAGCTTATAGAGACCCATGCTGGTGGTCCTCCGTCCCGATGATACAGCTGGCCGTTGAGCCAACACCGATCAGTTAGCATAATGTTCTTCGGATTGGAATATTTTTGGGACATTCATACGTATTTGAATGATCCTCCCGATCGGACCAAAAACAGAATATCACATTATTTCCGTAGGATAGAGCTTTCCACACAGCACGGCCGCATATAATCATGTTCAATATATCAATCTATGTCGCTTTTTTGCGGAAGCCGCCTTCGGTCAGATCAGACCGCCCGTAGCAGCGGGATCACCGAGATCGCTCCGTAATGGGCTTCACGACAGAATTCGTGGCAAAGCTGGCTCGCCCACGGCCGCCCCACGCTGCTACGAGCCAACGTTACCTGTTCAATACGATCGTTCCGAGCCGCCAGCTTCTCATCGTAAGTCTGCCGCGCCTGATCCGATGCCGATCGATCAGGTTCTGATGCACCAGAAAACCCGGGAGAATCAAAACACCATCACCGGACCATCCCCCGCACCGCCGCCATCACCCCCTGATGCACCTCCATCCCCAGTGCATCGATCGTCACGTCCCGCCGTAACGAGACCCCGTCCACGGCCGGCCCGTCCCGCACCATTGCCTCGATCACAACCCGGTCCAGTTCCGGGTCCAACCCCGCGAGCATCGCGTCGGACCACGCCGGGCGAAGCACCGCCAGCGCCGCCAGCATCGCATACGCGCCCCAGTGCGAGACCCCCGCGGCAATCAGGAAATCCGCCGGCACCACGCAGCCGATCCGCTCCCCCAACGGCACGTGCCGAGCGATCAGGGAACGATCGACACAACCCATGCCGATCTCGTTGCCGCCGTCGCCGATCGCGATCGTCCGCCACGGCCCAGCGCTGAACAACCGGTCCAGTGGCGCGGCATGCGCAGTGATTTCCGAACCCCGCATGTTCCTGGGATGCCCGTCGGCAGCCGGTCCACAGCGCTCGATGGCGATGACCCAGTCGATCCCCTGTTGCCGCCACAGATCGACAACCGAGTCCACCGCCCCGCCCGGAACAACGGCATCGATCGGAACCAGGCCGGCGCCGGCCGCGTCCAGCGCCACACGGCAGGCGGACTGGCACACCGTGTCCGTCGCCAGTCGACACGACAGTCCGGCCGCGACAAAGCCCTGCGCCATCAGTGCAGCCCCGGCGGGTCCGTCGGTCTCGGCGGCCGGCGGATCGCCCCCCGGCACGAAGAAGCCGGTAATCA
Source organism: Rhodopila sp. (assembly GCA_028291505.1). Taxonomy (GTDB): domain Bacteria; phylum Pseudomonadota; class Alphaproteobacteria; order Acetobacterales; family Acetobacteraceae; genus Rhodopila. Next base: position 9,437 of record JAQGHW010000832.1, read on the forward strand.
GCCCGATCCGCGGGGCAGATGACGCAACAAGCGCCCGGGCCGCACCGAACAGCCCCCCTCGGGTCGCCTCAAACACCAAATCCATCCCGCGCCCGACGTCGCGGTGGATCACAGCCTCGATCTGCCCAATCAGCGCCTGCATGTCAGCCAGCCATGCAAACGCCGCACCGCGCTACAGCGCCGCCAGTGACGTGTTCCGCAGATCGGTGATCAGCATGCTGCCCGGCGCGTGAGTGATGCAGAACTCCGGCCGCACCTGCGCGATCACCGCCTGAGGCGTCACCCCGCACGCCCAGAACACCGGCATCTCGTCCGCCGCGATCGGCACCGCGTCGCCATAGTCCGGCTTCCCGATGTCGGAGATCCCGATCGACCCGGGCATCCCAAGATGCACCGGCGCCCCATGCACCGACGGGAACCGCGTCGTGATCTGCACCGCCCGAATCGCATCCGCCGGCTTCAACGGCCGCATCGACACCACCAGCGGCCCGCTGAACACGCCGGCCGGCACACACTGAATATTCGTCCGGTACATCGGCACATTGCACCCACGCGCGATATGCCGGACTTCGATGCCGTCCTCGATCAGCGCCTCCTCGAATGAGAACGAGCAGCCGATCGCGAAGCTGACCAGGTCGTCGCGCCAGACATCGCGGACATCGGTCGGCTCCGACACCAGTTCCCCGTTCCGCCACACGCGATACAGCGGCAGGTCGGTGCGAATATCCAGCTCTGCCCCCAGCGTCGGAAACCTCGGTTCCCCCGCCTCGGACACCGCCAGCACCGGGCACGGCTTCGGATTGGCCTGAGCAAACCGCAGAAAGTCATGTGCCAACGCTTTCGGCAGGATCACCAGGTTAGCCTGCACATTGCCCGGCGCCAGCCCCGAGGTCGGGCCGGTGAACGCACCCGTCCGGATGCGCAGTCTCTCCCGCTCCCCGGCATTGCCGCGCAAATCGGTGACAGCGTTCATGATCGGCTTCCTTGTATCGGTGGTCCCCCCGCGAAACGCAACGATCCGCGGCGGGGGACACGTGCTCGCGACACGCTAAATCCCGTGCTATAATGATGCAACAGGAGGAACATCGCGCCATGACCACAGCCCCCTTCCAGCTCGGCAAGATCGGCCACATCGCGCTGTATGTCGCCGACATCAAACGCTCCACGCAGTGGTACACCGACGTCCTCGGCTTCGAAGTGTCCGACTTGTATGAGGACGACATGATGCCCGGCGGCGCCGCCTTCCTGCGCTGCAATCCCGATCACCACGGCATCGCCCTGTTTAAGGCCACCGCCGAAAACCCTGCCGGCGCCGGCCTGCACCACCTCGCCTTCGAGGTCCCGACCCTGGACGACGTCGTCCGCGCCCGAGCCCATCTGCGCAAGCACGATGTCCCGATCGATTTCGATGGCCGCCGCCGCGCCGGCGTGCAGATCGCGGTCGAATTCCGCGACCCCGACAACCATCGGCTGGAGATCTACTGGGGCATCGACCAGATCGCCGCCGGCGAGCAAGCCCGTCCAGCGGACCAATGGAAAGGCGCCCTAAGCCTGGAAGCCGCCATCGCCGATCCGGTCGTCGGCCAGGACACCAGGCTGAAGGACCCATCCCTGCTGACCACCTGAACCAAAGCCCCGGACCAAAGCGCCCCCGGAACCAAAGCGCCGGATCCAAAGCGCCCCCAGGAACCAAAGCGCCCCCGGGAACCAAAGCGTTCGTGCTTTACTCCCATCCGCTCCGGCGTGATATCTTCCGCCCATGGGATATTGGGGTAAGATCATCGGCGGCACCGCCGGCTTCTTTGTCGGTGGACCCTACGGCGCGGTGATCGGCGCCGCGCTGGGGCATGCCGCCGACTCCGGCTCGATCGAGACCATCCGTCGCCCGTTCATTCAAGGAACGGCGTACAATCCGGCACGCGTCGCCGGCATGTTCGGCCGGCGTGAGGAAGTCTTCGCCATCACCGTCACCGTCCTGGCCGCCAAGCTATGCAAATGCGACGGCGCGGTGAAACGCGCCGAAATCGACGCCTTCAAACGCAATTTCCGCATCCCGCCGGCCTCGGCCCGTGGCATCGGCCGGCTGTTCGACCAGGCCCGCGACAGCACCGACTCGTTCGAACCCTACGCGGCGCAACTGGCGGAATCCTTCGCCGACACACGCGGCGTGCTGGACCAGGTCTTGGGGTCGCTGTTCAACATCGCCCGCGCCGACGGCCCGCTGAACGCCCGTGAGCAAGAATTCCTGCGCCGCGTCCACCGCCGGTTGGGCCTGGACCAGGTGTCCTGGGACCGAGCGTTCGGCGAAGCGCCGCGCCGGCCGATCGAGGTCGATGACGACGATCCGTACCTGGAACTCGGTGTCACCCGCTCCGCCACCGGGGAGGAATTGCACGCGACCTGGAAGCGCCTGATGCGGGAAAACCATCCTGACAGCCTGGCCTCCCGCGGCGTCCCGGCAGACTTCATCGCCAGGGCGGGCGACAAGGTCGCTCGGATCAACGCGGCCTGGGACCGCATCAAGCGGGAACGCGGCCTGTGAGGCACCGGCAGATCCCATCCTGGCTGCACGAGGTTCCGCACGTCGTCTCCGACCACCCTGCCTTGCCGGTCGTGGACTTGCCGAGCCCGAACCACGATGACCGCGGCTGTCCGGTCGATATGCTGATCCTGCACTACACCGGCATGAAGACCGCCCGGGACGCGCTCGACCGGCTGCGCGACCCGGCCGCGGCGGTATCGTCGCACTACGTGGTCGATGAGGATGGTTCGGTGTTCCGCCTGGTGCCGGAGGACCGCCGCGCCTGGCACGCAGGCGTGTCGCATTGGCGGGGACACGCGGCATTGAACGCCCGCTCGATCGGCATCGAGATCGTCAATCCCGGCCATGAATGGGGCTACCGGGACTTCCCCGTCCTGCAACTCGCCGCCGTCTGCGACCTATCCCTGCTGATCCTCGCTCGGCACGGCATCCCGGCGCGTAACGTCGTAGCCCACAGCGACGTCGCGCCGGACCGCAAGGAAGACCCCGGTGAGCGGTTCGACTGGCGCGCCCTGGCTCAGAACGGCGTCGGCCTGTGGCCCGAAGACGCCCCGGACCTGGGGACGACAGGCGCCATCCGCGACGCGGTCACCTTGCGCCCGGTGCGCGCCGCATTGGCCGAAATCGGCTACCGTGTGACCGCCGAGGGCGCCCTCGACCCCGCACTGTCCGCCGTGCTGCGGGCCTTTCAGCGGCACTGGCGGCCAGAAGCGGTCACCGGCCAGGCCGACGACGGAACGCTGGTGCGCCTCCTGGCCGTGCAGCGCCTGGTGCGAGATGGTTGACGCGCGACGGGCAGGAGGCTATTCCGCCGCCTCTTCCTGGATGGCGGCGTAGCTCAGCGGTAGAGCAGGGGAATCATAATCCCTTGGTCGGCGGTTCAAATCCGTCCGCCGCTACCATCTTTTCAATGGGTTCGAGCAGGGCACCACTGATACCAAAGACCCTCCAGGCGCCCCCCTCACGGGGGCAGCGTCGGACACAGATCGGTCCCACCGGCCC
>JAQGHW010000887.1 GCA_028291505.1 Rhodopila sp.
GGCTGTATCCTGGCTTTGACGGGCGGGCGGCGAATGGGCTCCGGTACGGTGCGAGCGCCGAACTGCGAGAGAACTTCTATGGCGGCACGACGGGTACGACCAACGGCGGCAGTACTGGCGGCAACACGAGCCCGAGCGCCAACAGTTCTTCGCAGACGATTTTCGTGCGCCGCGCCTTTACTTATATGGCCACGGACCAAGCTGGTCTCCTTCGGCTGGGGCAAGGGGATGGCGTGCTTGGTCTCTTCGACAACTGTATCTTTACTTCACAGTGCTGGGATGTCGGTCAGGGGGTGTTGGACGGCGGTGGATCGCAGCAGAACGCACCGAGCGGGGCGGTTCCGCCATTTGTCTGGTTGTCATTGTCTGGCGCGGAATACGGCAACAGCAAGATCGTTTACCTGACGCCACAGTTCTATGGCTTTGACTTCGGCGCCCAGTACGCCCCCAACGAGGGCAATGCTTTCTCGGACGCAACGGGCGCCAGCCCGCTGCAGAGCACGACCTGCAACCAGGCTGGGCCGAACTGCATCACTGTCTCCTCCGGCAACGATCCCACCCGTTGGATCAATCAGACCGGCGTCGGCTTGCGGTATCAGCATAACTTCGGTGCGGTCGACTTCAAGACCTACGGTTTCTATGAGACCGCTGGCAAGGAGGACCTGACGACCACTCCCTTTGTGAACCCGTCGCCCACGGCGAGCCTGACGGCCCTTCGTTACGACAATCTGAGCTTCTACAAGGCTGGCATCGCGGTCACCGCCTTAAACTTTACCGCGGCTGTCGACTACATTGGTGGTGCGGTGAACGGTCAGTTGCAAGAGCGTCCGACCGGCGGCGTGAACGAGAATGCGATAACCGCGGGTCTGACCTATGCCAACGGCCCAGTCACCCTCGGCGTCACGTGGGGGGTTATCGATTCGCAAGGCGATGCCCGCCTGACGGGTATTTCGCAGCGTCATGAGTATGAAGTTGCTTTCGGCGGCAACTACAAACTGGCGCCGGGACTTCAGCTGGTGGCGGAATATCAGTACGCGCATCGTCACCAGGGTGGCTTCGACTTCAGCCAAGGTGCCCCGGGCTTGAACGGTACCACCCGTGACGCGCAATACCAGGGTCTGACGCTGGGTACTGTGTTAACCTGGTAGGTCTATAGCAGGGACGTATACATCCCGTATCGGCTTGGGCAGTTGTGTCGGTGCCGATACGGGTATACGTGGCGTGTTTTCATTACGGAGACTGAGCTGCTACCTCTCATCCGAGGGCCGTTGCCACAGCCTGCCGCAAGACGGGAAGCAATTCCTCGGCGAACCATGGATTTCGGCGTTCCCAACCCGTCGTTCGCCAAGATGGGTGCGGCAGCGGTATGATGGCCGGTCCAAGCTGCCGGAAGCGCCGCACCCGGTCGGTCATCGCGCCCTTCCCCAACCGGTGGCGCTGCGCGTACGACCCGACCAGCAGGGTCAGCCGAACCTGAGGCATCAGCCGGGTAAAGCGGTCCAACCACAACGGCGCGCATTCCGGCCTGGGCGGGGCGTCGCCGCCGTTCGGCAAGCGACCGGGGTAGCACAACCCCATCGGCACGATGGCGATGCGAGCCGTGTCGTAGAACAGGTCCCGGTCCATCAGCAGCCAATTGCGCAACCGGTCACCGGACGCGTCGTTCCACGGCAAGCCCGTCATATGCACCTTGGTGCCTGGTGCCTGGCCAATGATCAGCACACGGGCGGTGTCCGATACGCGGAATACCGGGCGGGGGCCGAGCGGCAGGACGGCTTCACAGCGGCGGCACGCTGAAGCCTCGCTGATCGCGGCGGCGAGGGTGTCGCTTGTCATGGGGTCATTGCGAGGATCGCGGGTGTTCATGCTTCCTTCATTTTAAACACGGAGGAAATGGAGGGCCACTGAGCGGTGCCTCAGCATAAAGGGAGGGCGGAATTTATCACCAATCGTAGGACGAAGAGGGCACATCCCGGGTGTCAGGCGCCGCCGTCTCCCGGCCGGTCGCGCAAGCATTGTTCGGGTGGCCCGCCGAGGCAGGGGCCCTTCTTCAGGCGATGATGCCCCGGATCCGCAGCGCCGCGACGACTTCATCCGCCAGCGCGTCGGGCCCGCGTTCCAGCGTCAGCAGCCGGATTTCTGGGTTCAGCGGTGCCTCGTAGGGCGCGTCTACACCGGTGAAATTCCGGATCTGGCCGCTGTCGGCCTTCTCGTACAAGCCCTTCGGATCGCGGCGCCGGCATTCATCAATCGGGGTATCGACGAAGATCTCGAGGAACTCGTCGTTGCCGACCCGGTCTCGGGCCAACATCCGCTCTGCCCGGTATGGCGAGATGAACGATACGAGGACGATCAATCCGGCTTCGACGAAGAGTCGGGATACCTCGGCGATCCGGCGGATGTTTTCCACCCGGTCGCCTTCGGAGAACCCCAGGTCGCGGTTCAGGCCGTGGCGGACGTTGTCGCCGTCAAGGATCATGGTGTGGTGGCCCAGAGCGTGGAGGCGCTTTTCGACCTGGTTGGCGATCGTCGACTTGCCGGCTCCCGACAGTCCGGTGAACCACAACACCGCCGCGCGCTGGCCCTTCATCAATGACCGCGCGGCCTTGTCGACGTCCAGCCGATGCCAGACGATGTCGGCGTTGCGTTTGCGGACGACGGTCACCATACCCGCGCCTACGGTGCCGCGGGTCAGCCGGTCGATCAGGATGAACCCACCTAGTTCGCGGCTGGTCTCGTATGGCTCGCACACCAGCGGATGGGTCAGGGAGATCGATACCCGGCCGATCTCATTCAGCGCCAGTTCGCGCACGCTGATTTCTTCCAGCGTCTCCATATCCAGCCGCGTGGTGATGTCGGTCACCGTCGCGACGACTGTCCGGGTTCCGAGCATCAGCAGGTAGGCACGGCCGCGGAACAGCGGGGTCTCATCCATCCAGACGACCCAGCTTTCCAGGCCCTCGGCGGCGGCGGGCGCGGGATCAACCGACAGGATGTCACCGCGGGAGATGTCGATCTCGCGATCGAGCACGAGGGTGACGGGTTCGCCGGCGCCAGCTTCGGGCAGGTCGCCATCCATGGTGACGATGCGGCTGACGGTGGCCTCGGTATGGGTGCCGGCGTTGACCAGACGGTCGCCGGGCCGCACTCGCCCGGTGGCGATCGTCCCGGCATAACCGCGAAATCCGTGGTCGGGGCGGTTGACGTATTGCACCGGCATGCGGAACGGCCCGGCTTGCCTGGACGCGGGATCGGCGATTTCCAGCGCTCGCAGCAGGGATGGGCCGGTGTACCAGGCCGTGCTCGCACTAGGACTGGTGACGTTGTCGCCGTCGCGGGCGCAAATCGGGATCGGCGTGATCCGGTCGAATTCCAGCTTCCCCAGCAGGGCGCGGAATTCGTGCCTGATCGTTGCAAAGACGGGCTCCTCGAAGCCGACCAGATCCATTTTGTTGATCGCCAGCACGACCTGGCGGATGCCGAGCAGCGAGGCGATGGCGGCGTGGCGACGGGTCTGCGGCAGGATACCCTTGCGCGCGTCGATCAGCAGGATCGCGAGATCGGCGGTCGATGCGCCGGTCACCATGTTGCGGGTGTACTGCTGGTGGCCGGGCGTGTCGGCGAGGATGAAGCGGCGTTCGGGCGTTTCAAAGAACCGGTAGGCGACGTCGATCGTTACGCCCTGCTCGCGCTCCGCTTCCAGGCCGTCCACGAGCAGGGCGTAGTCGGTGTCGCCACCTACCGTGCCGAAACGCTTTGAATCTCGTTCCAGCGCGGCCATCACGTCGTCCGGGATCGTGCCGCATTCGAACAGCAGGCGGCCGATCAGGGTTGATTTGCCGTCATCCACGCTGCCGCAGGTGAGTACGCGAAGCACGGATTCGGGCATCAGAAATAGCCCTCGCGCTTCTTGCGCTCCATCGAGGAACCCTGATCCTGGTCGATCAGCCGTCCGGCACGTTCGGAATCGCGGGTGGTGCGCATCTCGGCGAGCAGCGCGTCCATTTCGGCTGCGTCCGAGGCGACGGCGGCCGACAGGGGATAGCAGCCGAGGGAGCGGAATCGCACCAGGCGATCGACGGGGGCTTCTCCAGGCTGGAAACGCATCCGTTTGTCGTCCACCACGATGAGTTGGCCGTCGCGCATCACGGTCGGGCGCATGGCGGCGAAATACAGCGGGACGACCTGGATCCCTTCGGCCGCGATATAGGTCCAGACATCGATTTCGGTCCAGTTGGACAGCGGAAACACCCGCATCGTTTCGCCATGTGCGAGCTGGCCGTTGTAGAGCTGCCAAAGCTCCGGCCGTTGGCGTTTGGGATCCCAGGCGTGGCCGGGCGCTCGGATCGAGAAGATGCGCTCCTTCGCGCGCGAGCGTTCTTCGTCGCGCCGAGCTCCGCCGATGGCGAAGTCGTAGTTTCCGTTGGTCAGCGCTTGTTTCAGCGCGTCGGTCTTCATGATCTGGGTGTAGGCGCCGCCGTGGTCGAACGGATTGATGTTGTCGCGCAGACCGTCTGGATTGGTGTGGATACGCAGTTCCAACCCGAGGCGGCGGACTGTTTCGTCGCGGAATTCGATCATTGCGCGGAATTTCCAGGTGGTGTCGATATGCACCAGCGGGAACGGCGGCTTGGCGGGATAGAACGCCTTGCGTGCCAGATGCAGCAGGACCGAGGAGTCCTTGCCGATGGAATACAGCAGCACCGGACAGGCGGCCTGAGCGGCGACCTCCCGGAATATCTGGATACTTTCGGCTTCCAGGGTGGCCAGATGCGCGGGGCGGGGTTTGATCATATTATTGCCCCGTATTCGGCGTTGCGAGGGGTGCAGCGGCGAAGCGACCAGGGGAGCCCGACCGTATCCATCATACTTGCCGGACGTTGTAGGTCGTTTCCAGTGCCTCGACGATCGCGTCGGCATGCAGCTTGTCGCGCGCTTCGACCATCACTTCGAGTTCGGCGGCCTGGACCGAGGATGAGGCGAACAGGCGTTGATGCGAGACTTCGATAATGTTTCCCCCGGAGGCGCCGATTTTGCCGGCGATGTCGGCCAGCACGCCGGGGCGGTCGGGGATTTGCAGATGCAGCCGCAGCAGGCGGCCATCACGCAGCAGATCGCGCAACAGGACGTTGGACAGGATGCGGGCGTCGATGTTGCCGCCGGTGATGGCGATACCGACCTTCTTGCCGCGAAACCGTTCCGGATACGCCAGCAGCGCGGCGAGGCCGACCGCGCCGGCGCCCTCGGCCACGGTCTTGGCGGACTCGACCAGAATGCCGACCGCTTCTTCGACAGCACGTTCGGGGGTGACCAGGATGCCGGCGACGCGGCGGCGGACGATCTCGAACGGAATTTCGCCGATGTCGCGGACGGCGATGCCTTCGGCGATCGTGGCG
>JAQGHW010000888.1 GCA_028291505.1 Rhodopila sp.
ACCGGCGAGACCTACAAGACCGTCGTAAAGATGACCTTTGCCAAGGGGGCCGCACTTGACGACCCATCAGGCCTCTTCAACTCCAGCCTCGATGGCAATACCAGACGTGCCATCGACTTCCACGACGGCGAGAAGGTCGACGAAGAGGCATTAAAGGCCCTGATCCGCTCGGCCGTGACGCTGAACGCGTCCCGTGCTCGCAGTTGATTAAGCTGAATGGGAGACACCTCCCCCGGATAAGCCGCGGTCTTTTCGTTTCGGTACTGGATGCCTTCGTGACGGAAGTGTGCAACCGGAACGTAGTGGACGCTGGTGCCCTGCCAGTATGAACGTCCAACGTTTGACGCTGGCCGCCAGGAGCGGATTGGCTGCTTTCGGCCAAACTGCACCCACTCCTGCCATTCGTCTGTCCCATCGGACAGCGAAAAACCGGCCATTCGCGAGCAGGACTTAGAGCTCCGAGCCGCCGTCGATGCGCAGCGTGTCGCCGGTAATCCACCGGGCCCCGTCGGAGGCGAGAAATACGACAGCGGCGGCGATATCATCAAGCTGGGCGATACCTTTCAGTGTCGGTCGACAAGGATGCGCCCTGGGGGCAATCCAACGAGGTCGTATCCGCCCCCCCAACTCCCACGCCGGCCTCCCGATCCTTGCGGCCTGCCCGGTTGAAGCGATAGCGTTGACAACGACGGAAATACTGCCTGATCGACGGCAAGCGCCGCGGATTTCGGCCGCGCGCCAAAGCGGGGGAGACACACCATGCCGGACACGGACGTCCTGGCGGAACGGCCAGCTCAGGATCAGATCGCGACCTACGATGCGATTGTCATCGGTGCCGGCATTTCCGGCATGTTCATGCTCTACCGCCTGCGCGAACTCGGCATGACCGCGCGCGTCTTCGAAGCCGGCACCAACGTCGGCGGCACCTGGTACTGGAACCGCTACCCCGGCGCCCGCTTCGATTCCGAAAGCTGGACCTACGGCTACTCGTTTTCGAAGGAGCTGATGCAGGAGTGGGACTGGAAGGAGCATTTCTCCCCCCAGCCCGACACGCTGGAATATCTGAACCATGTCGCCGACAAGTTCGACCTGCGCCGGGACATGCAGTTCCGCAGCACGGTCACGACCGCGCACTGGGATGACGCCGCGAACCAATGGACCGTGACCCTGGCAAGCGGCCAGCAGGCGAAGTCGCGCTTCCTGTGCACCGCCATCGGCATCCTGTCCGCCCACACACTCCCCGCCATTCCCGGCCGGGACAGCTTCCGCGGCCCTGCCTACCACCCCGCGCGCTGGCCGCACACGCCGGTGGACTTCACCGGCCAGCGCGTCGGCATCATCGGCACCGGGGCAACCGCCATTCAGGCGATCCCCGAGATCGCCAGGCAGGCGAAGCAACTCACCATCTTCCAGCGACGCCCGAACTGGGCCGCGCCCTTGCACAATGCCAAGATCAGCAAGCAGGAGATGGAGCAGATCAAGTCCCGGTATGAGGAGATCTACGCCCACTGCGCCACGACGCCGATGTGGTTCATCCATCAGGCGGACCCCCGCAAGACCCTGGACGTGCCGCCCGAGGAGCGCGAGGCGTTCTGGGAGAAGCTGTACGCCGAACCCGGCTTCGGCATCTGGTTGGGCAATTTCCGCGATACCGGGGTCAACGAGAAAGCCAACGCCGCCATCAGCGAGTTCATCGCCAACAAGATCCGCCAGCGCGTGAAGGACCCCAAGGTGGCCGAGAAGCTGATCCCGCGGGACCACGGCTTCGGCGCCCGTCGCGTGCCACTGGAGAGCGGCTATTTCGAGGCCTATAATCGTGACAACGTGACGTTGATCGATACGCTCACGGACGAGCCGATCGAGTGCATCACCCCGAAGGGCATCAGGACGACGAAGCAGGAATACGAGTTCGACGTCCTGATCTATGCCACCGGCTTCGACGGCGTGACCGGCGCCTTCGATCGCATCGACATAAGCGGCACCAATGGCCTGCGGCTGAAGGATGCATGGGCCGAAAGCCCGCGCACCTATCTCGGCATGCTCGCGGAAGGTTTCCCCAACATGCTGATGGTGTTGGGTCCGCACACCGCGCGCGGCAATATTCCGCAGGCCATCGAACACAGCGTGCAATTTCAGACCGGCATGTTGCGGTTCATGCAGGAACACAATTACACGCATGTGGAAACGCGGCCGGAGCAGGTGGACGATTGGACGCAGACCGTGATCAAGGCGGCCGAACCGTTGCTCTCCTCCAAGGTCGATTCCTGGCAGACCGGCGTGAACCGTAACGTCGAGGGGCGGACGGTGCGTCGCGTCCTCGGCTACAACGGCAACGGCGTGCATTTCCGGCGGACGACCGACGAAGTCGCCAAAGGCGGCTACAAGGAGTTCGTGTTTCGGTAGGGGGCGCAAACGGCCTTCAGCAATCGGCAGGAACGAACGCCTGCCGACCGCCGTGGGAAACTTCAAACCCGCCGACCCGCTACCGGCCGCTCGGCGCCCATGGCGGCCGGTCAGCCAACCCGGTTCATTTCTCGAAAGCGGACGAAACTGTCAGCCCCCTTCGGCCGTCCCCGCCTTGACCGACGTGGGTCTGCCAGGAGGCATCAATGGGCGACAGGTCGCCGAGTTTCGCGCTCGCGTGTGGTCATTCCGCGGGCGCGATGGCACCATGGCCGCAACATCGAACGAGGGGGAAATCGTCATGGCGATGCGCATTCTCTGGCCGAACCTACCGGCACAGCTTGTACCGGTCGCGACCGAAGCGGTCGGCCCAGGGTTCGAGACGGAATTCCGTGAGAAATTCGAGGACGTCACAGACGAGCAATGGGCCGACGCAGATGCGGTCGTCGGCGGTTGCCCCCCGCGATACATCGACAAGCTGCGGAATTGCCGCATTTTCGTGAAATACGGTGTCGGCTACGACGACGTCGACATCGAGCGCTTCGGCAAACTCGGCATCCCGGTCTGCAATGTGCCGGATTACGGCACGCGGGAGGTCGCCGACCACGCGATCGCCCTGATGATGACCCTCGCGAAGAGCGTCGCCTAGCACGATCAGGAATTGCGCGCCGACGTGAAGGGCAACTGGCGCCCGGCGCATAACCCCTTCGGACGCCGCCTGTCGGTGTGCACATACGGTGTCGTCGGCATGGGCCGGATCGGCACCGCGGCGGCTCGGCGCGCCAAGGCCTTCGACATGGACGTGGTGTTCTACGACCCCTACCAGCCGAGCGGCTATCAGTTCGCGATCGGGGTGCGCCGTGCCGACTCGCTGGCCGAGCTGATGGGGCAATGCGACTTCGTCAGCATCCACACGCCGCTGACCGCCGAGACGCGCGGCCTGATCGGCGCCGAGGCGTTCGCCGCCGCCAAACGGGGCATGATCCTGATCAACACCGCGCGCGGCCCTGTGGTGGACATCGACGCGCTGTACGACGCGATGAAGGATGGGACGGTGCTGGCGGCTGGGCTGGACGTGCTGCCGGAGGAACCAGCGAATTCGCAACGGCGACTGATCGCGGCGTGGCAGAAGAACGAGGACTGGATCCGGCACCGCCTGCTGCTGACGCCGCACTCGGCCTTTTACACGCCCGAGAGCTTGCGGGATAACCGAGCCTTCGCCGCCCGCACCGCGGCGCGCTTCCTGCGCGATGGGCGGCTGGAGAACTGCGTCAACAAGCAGTTCCTGGTGCCGAAGGGCTGAGGGGGCGGTGGGGACGAAGGCCGGTGCGCCGATCGGTCCCGCCGGCCGGCGCGATGGCCTGACGCCTGGCCGGGACCGGGGTGAGGGTTCGAATCCATCATAACCTACCAACCTTCGACATGCTGCTCTGACGTGAACGGGGCAGCGGGCAAGGCTCCCAGATAACAAAATGCAGTCCCGGCAGTGGTCAGCCAAGAGGTAGC
>JAQGHW010000934.1 GCA_028291505.1 Rhodopila sp.
GGCGACGTCAGCGGCCGATGCCTGCAGGCCTTCTTCGTCCTGGCCGATGCGTTGAACCGTGCCGGTTCCACCGACCCGATCAAGTTGCAAGCTGCCTTGAAGGCGACGGCCATGCCGCACAGCGCAATGATCATCGGCTATCGTGGCGTGCGGTTCGACGACACCGGCCAGAACATCGAGAGCGCGACATATCTGACCCAGCTTCAGGGCAAGGACTACGTAACGATCTGGCCGGACGATGCCGCGGTGGCGAAGGTTGAATGGCCGATGACCGGCTGGCGGTGATCGGCATCAGGTCGGTCGTTGCTTACTCAGTGCGAGCCATTCCGCCAGACGTCCGTCGTCGGGGGGATACTGTTCCTCCAGGATGGTCAGAGCCTCGACCCGATCAACTCGGAAATGCCGGTAGTCGTTTCTCAGTTCGCACCAGGCGGCGATCAGGGTCACGTCGACGTAATAGGCCAGCGCGATCGGCCAGATGGTGCGCCGGGTGTGCCGCTCCTGTTCGTCCACGTACATCAGCCGCAGCTTGCGGGTGTCGCGTATCGCACTCCGGATTTCCGATAGATCGACCCCATCGGGAACGCGCGCGCTGCCCTCCGAGACATAGAACGGCGCCGAAGCGAAGTAGCTTCGGGTCTGATCCGGCAACACGATCGCGATCTTCGCCAACACGCTGGCCGCGGCATCCTGCAGGGCCGGGTCGCGAAGCCGCCGCACAAGCTGCGCCCCAACCGCGATCGCATCGACTTCTTCCGTCGTGAACATGAGCGGCGGCAGGTCGAAACCCCGGCGTAACACGTAGCCGATCCCGGCGGCCCCCTCGATCGGCACGCGTCGTGCCTGCAGGGTGGCGACATCGCGATAGACCGTTCGCACGTTCACCTCCAGCTGCTCCGCGAGGGCAGCGGCGGTCATTGGCCCCGTGGCCGACCGCAAAGCCTGGATCACGTCGAATAGCCGATCGGCTCGGCGCATGCGCACCCCATGATAAAAAGCGGAGGACCAAATCCTGCTGACATAACGGTGTCAGTAGGCCCTTTCTATCATGCCTTTCACACAAGGGAAGGGCAGCAGCATGCAGCAGGAAGCCAACCGGATTTCGCTTGTCACCGCCGCGACCAGCCTGGGGTTTGCCGTCGTGCAACTCGACGGTTCCATCCTGAACGTCGCCTTGCCGCATATCGGGGCCGCGCTGGGGGCCAGCGTCGACGGGCTGCAATGGACGGTGGATGCCTACCTGCTGGTGTTCGCCGCGCTGCTGCTGTCCGCGGGTGCCCTGGGCGACCGGATCGGGGCGAAGCGAGCCTTCATCGGCGGTTTTGCGATCTTCGCGGCCGCTTCCTGCGCTTGCGGGATGGCGAACACGCCGGCCGCGCTGATTGCCTTTCGAGCGATGCAGGGCATTGGCGGGGCGTTGCTGGTGCCCTGTTCGCTCGCGCTGATCAACCATGCCTGCGGCGACGACACGGGATCCCGAGCCCGCGCCATCGGGATCTGGACCGCGGCGGGAGGCGCTGCGCTCGCCGCGGGGCCGGTCGTCAGCGGGGTCCTTCTCAACTATTGGGGCTGGCGGAGCATTTTTCTGGCGAACCTGCCGATCGCTGCGCTTGGTATCCTGCTGACCGCCCGTTTCGCCACAGAGACCGACCGGTCGCCGACGAAGCGTGGCATCGATCCGGCTGGCCAGGTGCTTGCAATCCCACTTTTGCTCGGGCTTGTGTGGGCCTTTATCGAGGCTGGCTCCTTCGGTTGGATGGCGCCCCGGGTGGTCTTGGGGCTTGGCGTGGCGCTGACCGCCGGGTTTGGTCTTGTGCTGGTCGAGCGCCGCGTCAAAGACCCCGCCATCCCGCTTGCGTTCTTTGAAGACATGACATTTACGGTCGCAACGATCGCCGGGTGTATCGTGAGCCTGGGCATGTACGGTCTGGTCTTCGCCCTGAGTCTTTACTTCCAGAAGGTGCTTCATTACACGGCCGCCGAGACGGGATGGGCATTCCTGCCGTTCGCTATCGGGATTGTGGTTTCGAATCTCGCGGGCGGCTGGCTGTCGGCAAAAGTGGGCGCCCGATTGCCGATGGTGGGCGGTCTGTTGCTCGGGGCCGCCGGCTTCGCGCTTCTGGTCCCTATCGGCGTGGAGACAAGCTATATTGCGATGCTGCCTGCTCAAATACTTGTCCGTTTCGGGGCCGGCCTGGCGGTGCCCCCGATGACGGCCGCACTACTCGCGACGGTACCGCGTTCGCGATCCGGTTCCGCATCTGGTTTGCTGAACGCGATTCGCCAGGCCGGCGCGGCCGTTGGCGTCGCGTTGTTCGGGTCGCTTATTCGTGGCGACCTGGTTCAGGGGCTGCGGGTCGCCGTCATGATTTCCGCGGGGTTGTTCGCGCTGGCGGCGATCGCCGTCGCCTTCGGTGTTCGGAGCGGGGATGCCCGGCGAGCGGTGGGTAACGTGGAGGTTAGGCGACCGGCGTGAGAGCCGACCCCCTTCCGATGGTTCGTAAAACCGGGCAAACTGCCGACAATCATGGGAGACGGCGGCAGTGAAACAGATCGCGACGAAGGTTCTGATCGCCGGCGGCGGTCCGGTCGGGTTAACCCTGGCGATGGACCTCGCCTGGCGCGGCATTTCTGTCCACGTGCTGGAAAGTCGCGCACCGGGGGAGCCGCCTAGTGTCAAATGCAACCATGTCGGTGCTCGGACGATGGAGATCTTCCGGCGGCTCGGGGTGGTGCAGGCGGTGCGCAACTCGGGGCTGCCCGCGGAGTATCCGAACGATGTTGCCTTCCGAACGACGACGACCGGAATTGAGCTTTCTCGAATTCCGATCCCCTGCCGAGCGGATCGGTATACCGCGAGCGGGGGGCCGGATACGTGGTGGCCGACGCCGGAGCCACCGCATCGTATCAATCAGATCTATCTGGAACCGGTGTTGTTCGCCCATGCCAGATCGATGCCGGGGGTCCGCATTCTGAACCGCACTCAGGTCACTGGTTTCGAGCAGCACGATAGCGGGATCGTTGCGACCGCAGCCGATCTGGATGGCGGCGAGGACCTGACCATCACCGCCGACTACATGATCGGGGCCGATGGCGCACATTCGATGGTGCGGCGGCGGATCGGTGCCTCGCTGACCGGGGATGCGATGCTGGAGCAGCGGCAGTCAAGCTATATCCGCGCGCCGGAACTGCTGCGGGCGACGCCGACGAAGCCGGCCTGGGCGAACACGTCGCTCAATCCCCGGCGCAGCGCCAACATGTTCGCGATCGATGGGCGGGAGACGTGGCTGGTGCACAACTATATGCGTCCGGGTGAAACGTTCGACAGCGTGGACCGCGAGTGGTGCATCCGCACGATCCTGGGCGTCGGGCCGTCGTTCCCGATCGAGATCCTTGCGAAAGAGGATTGGACGGCCCGCCGCATGATAGCGGACAGGTTCCGCGACCGGCGTGTGTTCCTGTGTGGTGACGCGGCGCATATCTGGGTGCCGAATGCCGGCTACGGAATGAATGCGGGTATCGCGGATTCGATGAACTTGTCCTGGATGTTGGCCGGGGTCCTGAAGGGTTGGGCATCTCCGGCCATTCTGGACTCTTACGAGGCGGAACGCATGCCGATCACCGAGCAGGTTTCTCGTTACGCGATGGATACGTCAAGCGCGCTGGCGAGGCAGCGTGGCGGGGTGCCCGAGAATATCGAGGAACCGGGGCCGGAGGGCGACGCGGCGCGCGCTCGCGTGGGGCAGGATGCGTACGACATCAATGTCGGTCAGTTCTGCTGCGGCGGGTTGAACTTCGGCTCGTTCATCGAGAATTCGCCGATTATCGCGCATGACGGGGTGGCGCCTGGCTACACGATCTACGACTTCACGCCGTCCACGGTTCCCGGTTGCCGGACGCCGCATATCTGGCTGGGGCAGGGGGTTTCGCTGTATGACGCGATGGGTCCCGATTTCACGCTGCTGCGGTTCGATCCGAAAGTGCATGTCGGGGACCTGTTGGCGGCGGCAGAGGCCCGCGGCGTGCCGATGAACCTGCTGGATGTTTCGACGCAGGAACCTGTTTACGCCGAGAAGCTGGTGCTTTCACGCCCCGACCAGCATGTCGCATGGCGCGGACACGCCGCTCCGGCGGACCCGCTGGGTCTTATCGATCGGATCCGCGGTGCCGGGGCGCCCGTGGCGTCGTGACCACCGATTTGGGCTGGTGACGCAGGACCTCTATGGCTTGTCCAGCGAAAGACGGGGGTGGCCCGGCCAAGCCCAAAGTTCTGGGATCACGAAGCACGTTTGCGGGCTCGCTTCTTCGGGGCGGGGGGTGCTTTCTGACCCAGGCTCTCCTTCAAGGCCGCCATCAGGTCGATCACATTGCCTCGGTCGGGTTCCGATGGTTCCTCAGGCGAAATGCCTTCTCCCTTGAGCTTGGCATCGATCACCTCACGCAATTTCGCCTCGTAGCGGTCTGCCGTATCGTCCGGCTGGAACTTTCCATTCTGCCGCTCGATCAACTGGGTCGCCAGCGCGACCATGTCGGGTTCCGGCCTGACGTCGCCGATGTCCTCGTACAGCGGACTGGCGTCCCAAAGGTCGTTTGGCTCATGAAGCGTATGACAGACCAGGCCTTTGCCGGAGGGGATGATCGCGACCGCCCGTTCCCGCCGTGAGATCACCACGCGGGACAAGGCGGCAGCGTGGGATTCGCGGATGGCATCACGCAGGACGACGAACACATCCAGGCCTGCCTTGCCGTCTGGCGCCACGTAATAGGACGTATCGAAGAAGATCGGTTCGATCGATCCGACGTCGACGAATTTGCCAATCGTCAGGGTGCTGGAGCTTTCGATACGGGCTTGCTCGAAATCATCGTCATCCAGCAGGACATAGCGGTCCTTCTCGAATTCGTATCCCTTCACCAGATCCCCTCGGGACACTTCCTCATCGGTCTCCGCATCCTGGGAAACCATTCGGACGCGGTGGCCGGTCTTGGGGTTGATCAGATGGAAATGCAGGCCGCTGCTGCCGCGCACGACGCTGTGTAGAGCGATTGGGCAGGACACCAACGCCAGGCGAAGGTGGCCACGCCAGATGGGCCTGGATGTTGCCATGCCCACCATAACGCGTATCGAGCGAAGTGGTTTTTTGACCTTCGGCACCTCTTTCTAAAGTGCACTTGCTCCCCATAGAATGACATGAAAATGTTCGCTTACTCAGAAGCGACCAATAATTGCCTGCGTTGAGGCTCCTCCGGAGGATACGATGGACGACATTGGACTGCACCAGGAACCTTCACGCCTGGATAGCCTGTCCCACCGCTTCCAGCAGGTGCGGGATATGACGGAGGCACTGGCGGCTGGACTGACCGATGAGGATCAGTGTGTCCAATCGATGCCGGACGCCAGCCCGGCGAAGTGGCACCGGGCGCACACGACCTGGTTCTTCGAGCAGTTCGTATTGGTTCCGCACGTTCCGGGCTACCAGGTGTTCGATTCGGCGTTCGGCTTCCTGTTCAACTCCTACTACGAGGCGGTGGGACCACGGCATCCGCGTCCATCGCGCGGTTTACTGACTCGCCCGTCAGTCACCCAGGTCACACACTACCGCCGGCATGTCGATGCAGCGGTGCAGCAGGCGATCCCGCGGTTGCCCTCGGATGTCCATGCCGTGGTTGAACTGGGCCTGCATCACGAACAGCAGCACCAGGAGTTGCTGTTCACCGACATGCTGCATGCGTTCGCTGCCAACCCATTGCTTCCGGCGATGATTCCCGATTGGCGGGAGTCGTTTGGCTGCCCGGGCGAAACGAGCTTTATTCGATGTCCGGGTGGCTTGCAGCGTATCGGTCACGACGGAAACAGCTTCTGCTTCGACAACGAAACCCCGCTGCACACAACCTACCTTCAGCCCCACGCCATAGCATCCCGCCTTGTGCGCAACCGTGATTGGCTTGGTTTCATTCAGGACGGCGGCTACCAGACCTCATCGCTGTGGATGTCCGACGGGTGGGCGACCGTTCGGGAAACCGGGTGGAACGCGCCGCTGCATTGGCGTGAGGATGACGGCGCCTGGTTTCAGTTTGGCCCCGGCGGCCTGACGCCGCTGGTGATGGACGCACCGGTGCGCCATGTAAGCTGGTACGAAGCCGACGCTTTCGCCCGCTGGAGCCAGGCACGCCTGCCGACCGAAATGGAGTGGGAAGCCGCCAGCACCAATCCGGCCATACAAGAAACCGCCGGCCATGTATGGCAATGGACGGATAGTGCATATCGACCCTATCCCGGCTACAAGGCTGCCCCTGGCGCGATCGGCGAGTATAACGGAAAGTTCATGATCAATCAGATGGTTCTGCGGGGCGGCTCCATCGCGACACCGCAAGGCCATACGCGCGCGACCTATCGGAATTTCTTTCACCCCGACAAGCGATGGCAGTTCACCGGCCTTCGTCTGGCAAAAGACCTATAACGGGAGGCTAACGTGCCGAACGATACCGGATTTGTCCCGCAGGATGCGCGGGCGGACGTCCTTGAGATTGCCCTGGCGGGATTGACCGCGTCACCCAAGACATTGCCGGCCATGTTGTTCTACGACGACGAAGGCTGCCGGCTGTTCTACGAGATCACCAGGCTGCCGGAGTATTACCTGACTCGGACGGAGACCGCGCTGCTGACGTCGATCGGTCCCGCACTGGTGCCGGATGGGTTCGGCGATGCGGTCCTGGTTGAATTCGGCGGCAGCGACGAGACCAAGGCACGCATCCTGCTGGATCGTCCGGACTCGCCGTTCAAGACCTATGTATCGATCGATGTCGCGGCACCCGCCCTGACGGCGATGCGTGACCGGTTGGGAGAATCGCATCCGGATCTTGCCGTTGTCCCGATTGTCGCGGATTTCATGCAACCGCTTCGCCTGCCGCCGCTTGGGGCGCAACGCATGGGGTTTTTCCCGGGATCGACGATCGGCAATCTCGATCCCGCCGCGGCGATACGATTCCTTGCAGCAGCGCGAGATTCCCTCGGCGCCGATGCATGGTTTTTGCTCGGAGCCGACCTGAGGAAGAGTCCGAAGATATTGCTGCCAGCCTATAACGATGCCGCCGGCGTGACCGCGGCGTTCAACCTCAACCTTCTGAGGCGGCTAAATCGGGAGGCCGACGCCAATTTCGATCTCGGCGCGTTTCGGCATGAGGCGGTTTGGAAAGATGGCGACAGCCGGATTGAAATGCACCTGATCTCCTCGCGGGACCAAGCGGTCCGTCTCGGCGGCCGGACCATCCGGTTCGCCGAGGCGGAATCGATCCATACAGAGAACAGCTACAAACACACACCCGACCGGATCGTCGAGATCGCCGCCCGAGCTGGGTGGGAGATGCAGCGGATCTGGAAAGATCACGCAGGATTGTTCGGTGTATTCCTGCTGCGCGGCGGATAGGGCGCGGTAACGGGGATGCCTGGCAGGTGCGACAGGACGCGAATTTTGTCAAAAAATGCGACCCCGGTCGACTGGCCCGGACGGACGCCGGGCCACATCGAACCTGAGGTGGATATGCCCGTCAGGCCGCCATTTTGGTCACGTCGCCCATCAAGAAAGCGCGGAGCTGCAGCCTGGCGCGATGCACGCGGCTTTTGAGGGTGCCAATCGCGCAACCGGTCTGTTCCGCGGCGTCTTCGTAGGATTTCTCTTGCAGTACGATCATGAACAAAGCTTCACGTTGATCGGGCGGCAGGCGCTCCAGCGCCCATCCGAGTTCGCGCAACGCCGTGCGGTCCTCATGCGCGGCAGCGACGGGGATCTCCGGCATGTTCTCGGTATCGGTGAATTCACGCTTGCTGCGCACGCTGCTGATGAAATGGTTGATCATGATCCGGTGAACCCACGCGGAAAAGTTCGTTCCGGGCGTAAAGCAGTCTTGCGCGACCAACGCCTTGGTCGCGACATCTTGGGTCAGGTCGTCGGCGGCAGCGCGGTTGCGGGTCAGCGCCAGCGCCCAGACGCGCATTTTTGGCATGAACGAAATAAGTTGATCGTGAAATTCCTGCGGCATGGTCGAAGCCTCCTGATCGTTCAATCGCGGCTAGCATTCGACACCTGAGGCGCAGAACGGGGTTCTGCAAGACGCCTGACATGACGGTGATGGATAGGTTGTGTTACACTTAACATTAGTCACATTAGCGGGAGCGATCGCGTCCGCGTGATCATCAGATCGTGATGAACACGATCACTTTTATTGTGTCCACGCCGTGCATGTCGCATTTTTGCAGCGAACGTCACATTCGCGGAGATCGACGTGCGCTCTGCCATATCAGCTGTGGCGGCGATATCCGGACTGCTGCTGCTGGGTCTCGCTTTCTACGGTCAACCGGCCCTGTATCTGCATCATGCGCAGGAAGAATGGGATGCGCTGATCGGCAGTCCAGCCGCGGATCACCCCGCGGATCCGGATCGTGATGCCGCGGTGGACGAACCAACGGATCCGGATCGTCACGCGGCCGCCGACCGGATGGCGCAATTGCAACAGCAAGTGACGCAGCTTGAGAACGAACTCGCGGCCAAACAGGCGCAGGCTCCGCAACCGGCGGTTCCTCAACCCGTGGCGCCGGCACCGGTTCAAGCCGCGGCCCCTCCGCCCGAACCGGTTCGGACTGAAGCGTCCAGGCCCGAAACCCCCAATCCAGAGGCGCCCCGCGCGGAACCGCATGACTCCGGCGTCACCATGCAGGCGGCGAAACCCGAACCATCGGCGGTCACGATCATCGAACGACACGAAACCCCCGGGTCCGAACCGCTTCCGCTCAAGCCTGAACCGCCCAGACCCGAGCAGCCGAACCTGGCGTTCGCCAAATCCGATTTGGCCAAGCCTGACATGCCCAAGCCTGATATGCCCAAGGCTGACATGCCCAAGGTCGATATGCCCAAGCTGGGGCCGCCCAACCCCGATGCGACCAGGGCCGATGCGTCGAAGTCAGAGCCGCCCAGATCTGTTGCGTCCAAGCCTGATGCACCCAGACCGGCGCCGCAGAAGCTTGCATCGGTCAGCCAGGTGCCGGCGCCCCCGCCGCTGCCGCAGTCCGCCCCGGCTCGTCAGGACACCGCGGCGGTCCAGTCCGTCCTCACTCGGCTGCGGCAACTGGGGCCCGGGGCTGCGCCTGCCAGGCAAGCGGACGCGCCGCCACCGGTTGAACCACGGTCGCGGCCCGTGCAATCCCCGTCGTTGCCTGGATTGAACTCGGCGCGTGTCGCGCTCGCGAACGGGCAGATCGAGGAAGCACGCCGTCTGCTGCAGCAGGCCCAGTTGCAGCTTGTGTTTCGGCCGGTCAACGCAGCGGGCGAGGATTCGCCGCTGGCGCGGAAGGGGGCAGCCGATGTTGCCCGCGCACTGGACGCGCTGAGTGCGAACGATGCTCCGCTCGGTCGGCGGTACATCGATACCGCGGTGGCGGACTTGTCCGGAAACGGAACGAACCCACCGGTCCAGGAATCTGAGATGCGCACGACCGGCTACGCGCCCGCGTATCCGTCGCGGTAGAGCGTGATGGCTTGAGGTTGAAGCCATCACGCTCTAATCTCTTGTGCGTGAGCGGGTTATTCACGCCCGAGGTTGGATCAACCTCAGAAGATCGCGCTCTAAAACGCAACACTTGACGCCGCCTTTACGTAAACCTGGGCGTCCGAGCGGGCTGATATCGGCCACATCGTGTTGGCACGGTGTTTGCTGTGTCTACCAAGTGATAGTTTCACGAGACTCACGCCCGAGATTTGGTGTGACTGCGACGACCTGCGTTCAGGAAACCTGCAATCAGCGGACTCCGTATCTTCGCCGAATATTCCGATAAGGGTTCAAAGACATGAGTGAAGAAGTCATCCCCATGGTGCTCCAGCGCAATGAGATCAGACGGTCTGAGCGGCGCGGCCGGACAGTCGTTCCAGCAAGGATTGTTCTGGTGGGTGCGATCGCGCTGGCCGCGTGTTCGACCGTGCCAACCCTGCCGCCGGCACCGATGGAGCCGGAGGCGCAGTCATATTCCGCCAATCTGCCACCATATCGAATTCAGGTGGGCGATGTGCTCGATGTCCGGCTTCTGCTGAACCCCGAACTGAATGAGGAAGTGACGGTTCGCCCCGACGGTCACATCTCCACGACCGCGGCGGAGGATGCCGTCGCCTACGGCCGCACGCCGGCGGAACTGGCGGGGACGCTGCGCGGCATCTATGGACATGAGCTGCAGAATCCGCGTGTCGAGGTCGAGGTGAAATCTTTTGCGCCGACCCGCGTCTACGTCGGCGGTGAGGTCAATACGCCCGGCGAGTTCATAACTGTCGGTCCGACCTTGTCGCTGTCGCAGGCGATCGCGCGGGCAGGGGGCACCAAGCTCAGCAGCGACGACACGTCGGTGTTCATCATCCGTCGCGGGCCTGGCGACAAGCCGGAATTCCTGTCCGCGAAGTGGAAAGACTTGCGTCAGGGACGTGACCCCAACGCAGATGTCCGTCTGGCGCCGTATGATGTCGTCTATGTGCCGAAGATGGGCATCGCCGAGGTCTATCAGTTCTACAACCAGTATGTTGGCCAGTTCGCCAATCCCAGCTTCGGGTTCTCCTACCTGCTCAACCCGACGGTGACGACCGGTGCGGTCGTCGCTGCGCCGGTTGCGACTCACTGACAGGGAAGCGGCGCCGGACCACCCGGCGCCGCGTTCCGATCCGGTGTTTCGTGTCCTTCTCGTTTCCGATGGCAAAGACAGGACTGCGGCGTAGACTATGGGACCATCCCCGAGCCATTCCGTAGTCGTACCAGTGTGGCGAGTGAGAGCCAACCGGGGCGCGCAATCGCCGTGGCAGACCTGGGGATCTGTTGGCATGAGCGTTGCTGTCAAGTCCGATGTTCGTTTCAACGCCGGCGGGGGCGAGGCAACCTGGGTGCTGCGAGCAGGGAGATTTACAGGGCTCGATATCGCGGACCAGCAGGCTTTGTCGGACTGGCTGGATGATGCGGCCGGCATCGACACGGTGAGAGACCTTGCCGACCGGCCCTGGAACATCGCCGGTGCGAGTGTGATCCTCGGGGTTTTCGAAAACGATAGGGACCAGGCGTCCTGGCTCATTGTGCGATATGGTTCGGGTTGGACGCTGGCGCGCTGCGCTGATGGTTTCGTATCAGATGTATTCGAATCGCTTCCGGATCTCTTTGGCTTGATTGATGAGCAGCGCGCCTGAGCGCCCGAGGTTGGCCGCACATCCCCGTTATGCTCGCCTTTGCCGAACTATTAACCGTTTCTCAGACGATGCAAACGGACCGGATCGACAGCGCGCGCCGCTGGTTCTGCAATGGCTTCTCCGGCGCGAACTCACGCCAGTGTCCTGCCCCCGAAGTCCGTCGCATCTTGCGGCGCACGCAGGGGACCAGCAGGCCACTGAAAACAAAGAGCTCTATCCCCTTGTTTGATCGCATGACTCACGCGCTTCGGACGTTCCGCTCAGTGCGATCATGCTCTAGCCGAGCGCGTGCTGCGGACGGCGGGCGACAGGTGCCTCCGCCAGTCCGCGCTTCAACACGATGCCGTGGCGGCGCAGCATGCGATACAGCGTCACCCGCGACACACCAAGCGCGTCGGCGGTGGAGGTGATGTTCTCGCCCATCCGGTCGAGTGCCGCCAGCAGGGTTGTCCGCTCCTCAAGCGAACCAGGCTTGGGCGTGGCCATTACCGGGGTCGCCACCGGGGCTCCTGTTGGCGCTCCCGCGGGCTGGTCGTCCAGCCCGATCAGCGCTGTCGTATCGATCAACGGCCCGTCGCCGATCACCACGGCGCGCCGCACCACCGACATCAGTTCGCGCACATTGCCGGGCCAGCGGTTGCAGCGCAGCGCCGCCATCGCATCCGGCGAGAAACCATCGACCTGGCGGTTGAAGTCACGTGCCGCCGCACGCAGGAAATGATATGCCAGTGGCGCAATATCTTCCGGCCGCTCACGCAACGGGGGCACCGGCAAGGTCAGCACGTTCAGCCGATAGAACAGATCCTCGCGGAACCGGCCCTCGGTGATGGCCTGGCCAAGCCGGACATTGGTGGCGGAGACGATACGGACGTCCAGGCCGATGGTTTGCCGGCCGCCGACGCGCCGGATCTGGCCCTCCTGGAGGAAGCGCAGCAGATGGCCTTGCAGGTCGATCGGCATGTCGCCGATCTCGTCCAGGAACAGGGTGCCGCCCTCGGCATATTCGATCTGACCGATGGTGCGGGACACCGCACCGGTGAAAGCGCCTTTCTCGTAGCCGAACAATTCGGACGCCACCAACCCGGACGGGATCGCCGCGCAGTTCACCGCCACGAACGGCCCGGCGGCGCGCGGGGAGCCATCATGGATGGCGCGCGCCAGCAGTTCCTTGCCGGTGCCGCTCTCACCGGTGATCAGCACTGGCTCATCGGTCTGTTCGAACCGCCGGACAAGCGCGGCAACCCGGCGCATAGCCGGACTTTCACCGACGATGGCCGGGCGGTCCCGGTGCGGCCGATCCTTCGGCCTGTCGCCGTTCGCGCGAAGGTCGACGGTTTCATACAACCGGCTGAGCAAGGTTGGGTCTTCGGCGGCACGTTCCAGCAGCAGACGGGCCAGACGTTGCGCCGGCACACGTGCCAGGTCATCGAAACTGACACGTGTCATCGAGGTCGCTTCAACGCACGACGGTACGCGTGTTTCCGATGAGTACGGCCGGCTTGCGGGCATCCTGGATCGTTTCCATCTGCGAAGTTAACGACGCCTGTTTCGTCACGTGATGTGTTATCGTAAAGCTCTCGCATGCGGGATCACGACCGCGTGCCGCGCCATCATCAGAAAGGGAGCGAGACAATCTCGCGGGCAAGGCTATCAGAGCACCGCGGTTACACGGGCGGACAGCGAAAATCGGGCACGGCCGGTCGTGGGGCCGTTGTACTTACGATACAATACCGTCAAGCCGACGAATCGATTGTTCTCGCTTCGCGCACGGTTTCGTGTGTAAAGGCGCAGCATGCGCGCTCTCGTTGGTTTCCTACTGTTTCTGGCACTCGCTGTACCGGTCTTTGCGTGGGCTGACCAGCCCGCAAGTTCCCAATTGGCGCCATCCCGGCCGGCCCTGTCCCAGGCGGGAACCTCCTCCCAACTGGCGATGTCCCAAATGGCGGTATCCACGACGGCGATGTCCCGGACGCTCACATCCCAATCCTTGCCGGCGCGACCAGCGTCCGCCAGGGTAACCGGTTCGCTTCCCGCAACGACCCCGATCGGCGGCCGTCCGACCGTCGCCGCCGATCCGGCCATGCTGTGCGCGACCGCCGTTACAACGGCCGAGTACGTCAACCGCCTGCCGCCCCGCCTGCTGGGCGCCATCAGCCTGACGGAAACCGGACGGGTCGATGCCGCCTCGGGCCGCCTCCGGCCCTGGCCCTGGACCATCAATGCGGAGGGCGAGGGCCGGTTTTACGACACAAGGCAACAGGCGATAGCCGCCGTCCAGGCACTCCAGGACCGCGGTGTGCGGTCGATCGATGTCGGATGTCTGCAGGTGAACCTGATGTATCATCCGGATGCCTTTGCCTCGCTGGAGGACGCTTTCGATCCGCGCAGCAACGCGAATTATGCCGCGCACTTCCTCAATGCGCTGTATGCCGACTCCAAGGACTGGTCGGCCGCCGTCGCCGCCTATCATTCGGAAACGCCGGCTCTGGGCGATGCCTATCGGGTGCTGGTGATGGCTCGGTGGCAGAATGGCGACACTCACGCGCCCGTCACCACCGGGCAGGTCACGTACGGCGATTTCGCCCAGGACGGTCAAGCCTACGGCGACAAGGCCCAACACGATCGGGCTTATGGCGCGTTCGCCCCTCGCTCAAGCGTGTATGGGGCATTCGCGCCGCGCTAGAGCAATGATCGCGCTGCGGAACGTCCGAAGCGCGTGAATCATGCGATCAAACAAGGGCCTAGAGCATGATCGCGCTGGGCGGAACGTCCGAAGCGCGTGAATCATGCGATCAAACAAGAGCCTAGCCTACTGTCCCCTCGAAGTTCGTCGCGTATCAGCCGCCTGACGACGACAGCCAGGG
>JAQGHW010000938.1 GCA_028291505.1 Rhodopila sp.
ATCTTGCCGCGGACCAGAAAGGCGGCGTCTATTTCTCGGCTTCTGGCTCTTCGGGGTATCCGGGCAAGGTCTTCTACCTGGGCGCCGATCGCGTGGTCCGCGAGGTGGCGAGCGGCATTCGGTTCGCTAACGGAGTCGGCGTCTCGCCGGATGGTGCCACGCTTTACGTTGCTGAGACGCCAACCGGGAAGGTGCTTGCCTTCGCGATCAAGGCCGACGGATCGTTGGGGGCGGCGCGTGATTTTATCCGGCTTCGTGACGTCGTGGCCGCGGGCCGAAACGGGGCTGCCACGCCCGACTCTCTCCGGGTCGATGCGCACGGCAACCTATTTGTGGCGTTGTACGACGGCGGTGGCGTGGCGATCCTGTCGCCGTCGGGGGCGCTCATCACAGTGGTTGATGTGCCATCCGCGCACCACACCAATCTTGCCATCAGCCCGGATGGAAAAAGCCTGTACGTTACGGCGGTTGATGACGGCCCCCAGTCGACGTATCGCGGCCAGATCGTTCGAATTGCCAATCCGCTTGCGCAATAGCGGTGAACGCGGCCCAGCCTGCTTTCGATCAGTTTGTGGCCATCGCGGCCATTCAGGTTCGCATGCAGCCTTCTCGTTAGCCGACGTTCTCACCGATCGGTCCGGCTGTCTAATGCCGCCGACGCGCTGATCCGGCCAGGCTCAATGAAAGCCCGCTTTATTCAGGCCATCAAGCATAAGACCGCTTGCCTCATCGGTTCCAAACTGTGCTGCAAAAATCCTTGCGTCAAGAAACGGCCATTGACGCAGGGCGGCTGCGCGCTCGGTCTCTGCCTCTTGCTGACGGCCCAGTTCGGCGTAGGCTGCTGCCAGAAGCGGGTGCGCAATCATTTGAGTGTTGCGACCCGGATTGCTGGAAAGGGCTCGGTTACAGAATTCGACGGCTTCTGCGTAACGCCGCAAGAGGTAGTAGGCCGAACAGAGCCGGTCCGCGGTGAAGCCGCTACCGCCATCGAGTCGGAGCGCACCTTCCAGCCAGGGCAGTGATTCTGCGGCTCTGCCAGCCCACATCAGAATGGCCCCACGGTAGGCGAAATTCTCGGCATCGCTTGGGTTGATTTCCAACGCCCGATCGATCTGCACGAGCGCAATATCGTACCGTTTTCGGTACAGACTTACCAAGGCGAGCAGGCGGTAAGCCCGTGTCGCTGCTGGATCAAGTGTCAGCGCCTTGTGGGCCAGGGCTTCTGCCCGTTGAAGTTCCTCGGCACGAAATTCCGACCAGCCCGATACAACGGCTTCGAAATGGGAGCCCCCCAGCGCCGCATAGGCATCGGCATAATTCGGATCAAGGTCGATGGCGCGCTGGAACAGGTCGCCGGCGTCGTCATTGCTTTCGCGCGTTGCGTGCGACAGCAGGTCACGGCCGCGCAGCACATAGTCGTACGCAGCGAGGATGTTGGTCGGCCTTCCAATTCCGCGCTCCTGCTCGAAGCGGGTTAGCTTAACCGCCGCTGCGCCGACGACTCGTTTTGCGATGTCGTCCTGCACCGCAAAGATGTCGCCGACTTTGGCGTCGTAAGTTTCCGACCAGACGAGCCGCCCGGTCGCCGCCTCGGTCAACTCGACGCCGATCCGGACGCGGTCGCCGGCGCGGCGGACGCTGCCCCCCAGCAGGTAACGCACATCCAGCGCCCGTCCGATATCGGCCGGGGACGAATGCGAATCCTTGAATCGGAAACTCGCCGACTTTGCGATAACCAGCAGGTTGGAGAAGCGCCCGAGCGCCGTGATAACATCTTCGGTGGTGCCATCGCTGAAGAAGTCATCGGCGGCATTACCGGATAGATTCCTGAACGGCAGCACCGCGACCGACGGGCGTCCGGCGAGCCGGGAGGGAGCGGCCAGGCTGGCAACTTCGATCGGCTTGGCCGCCTGGCCCGGGGCGCCCAGAAGCACCCATGCAGCGACACCGCCTGCCAGGACGGAACCGGCACCGACAGCGGCGAAAAGGCGCCAGCCGTTGGATCGCGGGAAATCTGGGGATCGCGGGAAATCTGGGGCAGGCAACGCTACTGCGCGAACGGGATTTGCGCCGGCACCGACCTGAAGGACGAATGCATCGACCGGCTTGGCGATGTTCTTGAGCTGTAGCGACCCCAACGCCGTGAAGGTGAGATTGAGCCGGTCATGCACATGGTCTCGCACAGCGCGCGAGACGCAGACGCCTCCGGGCGGACACACCGTCTGCAGCCTCGCAGCAATGTTGACCGCATCTCCATGCAGGTTGGTGCCGTGGGGAATGACGTCGCCGATGTTGATGCTGATGCGGAACCGCATGCGCCGATCCGGCGGTTGGTCCCCATCGTAGGCGGGTACCTGCTGCTGCACCTGGACCGCGCAACGCACCGCGCCCTCGATGCTGTCGAAAACGACCACCAATGAATCACCGGCGGTCTGGGCCAATCCGCCACCGTGCTCCCGAATGGCCGGATCGATCAACACCCGTCGCAGCGTCAAAAGGCGGCGCAGCGTCCCGGTATCGTCCAGTCCGGTCAGACGGCTATAATCAACCATGTCGGCAAAGACGATCGCGATCAGTCGGCGAGGGTTGAGCGCGCCACCGGGCACGTCGGAGGCTCTCGTCACCGACATGGCGGACAGCCTGGGAGCGGTGTAGCCGGCAGAGGTGGCATCAGGCATCCTCCCGGTCTAACGATAGCACATGGACGCCTCAACCGCCCCATGGCAATTGGAGGTGTCCCAGGGAGCTACGCCCAAAGAATTGGATTGACCTTGCCGTGGCTGGCGGCCACTGTCCAAGAACTGGTCTGGGTGAAACCGCTCACACAGCGAAAGTCGCTGTCAAGGTGCGCATATCCGATGCTCTCTCCTGACCCGCCTCAGGCTGCCGCGCCCCGGGCTGGCATGTGCGTCCCAATCCGCTAAGCGGCACGGGAGGAAGACCATTGGGCAACGCATCGATCGGCGGACTGCACGGGACCGTGGTGCTTCTGGGCCTGTTGGCCGCATCACTGGCCGCCACAAGCGCCCGCGCAGATGACTTAGACCTTTCGATCAGCGGCTATGATCCGGTTGCGTATTTCACCGATGGCCGACCGGTTCAGGGCAAGCCGGATCTGGATTATGTCTGGCACAGGCTGCGCTGGCGCTTTGCCAGCACCGACCACCGTGACCTGTTCATCAAGGATCCTCAGCGCTACGCGCCGCAATATGACGGTTACTGTGCGATGGGCGCGGCTGCTGACTCCGACGCGCACAAGGACACAGTCGATCCGTTGGCTTGGACCATCGTCGACGGCAAGCTTTACCTCGTGCACGACGGGACCTACTGGCTTGGGAAATGGCGGGATCACGCCAAGGACTACATCAAACGGGCTGATGCCGATTGGCAAACCCTCGAGACCCTGCCGGACCCGGTCGTCGTCGGGCCTCCCTGCGCCGCGTCACCGCCAACCACTGCCGTCGTGCTGCGCGACGGCCGGCATTGGCTGATGGTCGGTGTGCAGGTGCCTCGGGACGAGGCCGGTAAGGTCGTCGGGAAGGGGGATCTGCGGGCGCAGATTGAGCAGGTAGGAAAGAATGTAGGCGCATGCCTGCAGGCTGGCGGCGCGGCGGTAAAGGATGTTGTTTTCACGATCAATGAAGTCACGTCACCCGATGCGCTCAAAAATGACACCGATCTACTGGTACGTTACTTCGGGCCGCCTTCACCGATGAGCACGACGGTGCGGACGCCGCAGTTGTCCGATCCGGATTATCTGCTGCAGGTCCAGGCGGTCGCTGCGCCCAAGTAGAGGCATCGCAGGTTCATCTTTGCTTACGCTCCGAGGGCCGCATGCAGATAATGCGAGGCGCTACCAGTTGATAATGAGGTAGGCCGGCCCACTCAGCTTACCGTCGCGATCCCGCCTGTCCCGTGGCGGCCGAGGAAAAATCTTCGTAGTTGGAGTCATTTCGCCCAAATTTGTCGACACTCTGCAAAGTCGCTTCGACCCTTTTTGGTCAAAATTTCTAGTCGGGAGCTTGCTTTACGAACGGTTGTTTCTCTGCCCTGCGCTCTGAAACCTGCCAGTCTGGTTTCGGCCCTCACCTGCAATTCGACCGGCTGGCCCGAATATCCGAGAAGGGGTCGAAACCCGCTAGAGCGCTTTCACCCTGACTGTGCAGGACGAAAGCGCTCTATCTCATTGTTTGATGGCATGATTCACACGCTTTGAACGTTCCGCTCAGCGTGATCATGCTCTAATCAACAGAGCCACCGGTTTTCGGACGACCCTCTGCCTCCGGCGATTCGGCCTGAGTATGGGACACGGTTAGTGCGCGGCCGCCCAGGTGCGTCCCATGCCGGTTTCTACGACCAGCGGCACGGACAACACGGCGGCGCTTTCCATCACGCGGCGGACGACGGCGGCCAGTGTTTCGGCTTCGTCCTCGGGGGCTTCGAACAGTAGTTCGTCGTGCACTTGTAGCAACAAACGGGACCGAAGTCGTTCCGCTTGGAGTGCGGCGGGAAGGCGGACCATCGCGCGTTTGATGATGTCCGCGGCGCCGCCCTGCAGGGGGGCGTTGATCGCCTGGCGTTCGGCGTAGGCTCGGCGGGCCCCGTTTTTGTCGGCGATGCCGGGTACCCAGCAGCGGCGGCCGAACGGGGAGACCACGTAGCCCTTGATCCGGGCTTCTTCCTTGGTTCGTTCCATGTAGGCACGGATTCCCGGATAGCGTTCGAAGTAACGATCGATGTAGCCTCGGGCCTCGCCGGGGGTGATTCCGAGCTGGCGGGCGAGGCCGAAGCCGGAGATGCCGTAGATGATGCCGAAGTTGATCGCCTTGGCGCGGCGGCGGGTCATTGGGTCCATGCCCTCCATCGGAATGCCGAAAACCTCGCTGGCGGTGCGGGCG
Organism: Rhodopila sp.; assembly: GCA_028291505.1. GTDB lineage: Bacteria > Pseudomonadota > Alphaproteobacteria > Acetobacterales > Acetobacteraceae > Rhodopila. The sequence goes on from JAQGHW010000938.1 coordinate 4,899, forward strand.
TGGATGTCCTCGCCGTTGGCGAAACTTTCCTTCAGCACGGGCAG
>JAQGHW010000948.1 GCA_028291505.1 Rhodopila sp.
CGCCCTGACGACCGAGTGGTGCTACGGCGACATAGTCGCCATAGTCCAAGACGGCCTCGACGGGATCATCCTGCCGAAGGTGGAACATGCCCATGAACTTCGCACCGCCGACTGGCTGATCGGCAACCTCGAACGTGAACGCGGGATCGCGGCGGGCACCATCGATTTGATTCCGATCGTGGAAACCGCGCTTGGCATCAGCAATCTTTCGCGGATCTGCCGGTCCGGGACGCGGACGAGGCGTCTGGCTTTCGGTGCCGGCGACTTCACCCTCGACATGGGCATGGTGTGGACTCGTTCCGAGGCAGAACTATTGCCACACCGAGCGGCTTGCGTAATGGAATCGCGGGCGGCGGGAATGGAGCCGCCGATGGATACGGTCTGGGCCGACCTGCGCGACACCGAAGGTTTCATTGCCTCCGCGAAACACGCCGCCGCGCTCGGTTTTCAGGGCAAGATGTGCATCCATCCCGATCAGGTCACACCCGCGAACGCCGCCTTCACACCGGACGAAGCCACTGTTGCGCAGGCGAAGCGGATTGTCGCCGCCTTTGACAAGGCGGAGGCCGAGGGCCTCGCCTCCATCCAACTCGAGGGCCAGTTCATCGACTATCCCATCGTGCAACGAGCCCGCCGCGTGCTGGGAGCCGCCAAATGATCGACGTGCAAGCGCTGGAGGGCTGCAAGGTCCTGGATGTCTCGACCTTCCTGGCCGGCCCGTTCTGTGCCACCCAGTTGGGCGAATTCGGCGCCGACGTGGTCAAGATCGAGCTTCCCGTGGTCGGCGATGCGACGCGCCGTTTCGGTACCATGACGGAGTGCGGTGACTCGCTGCCGTGGCTGTCGGAATCGCGCAACAAGCGCTGCATCACGTTGGACCTGCGCAAGCCGCAGGGCGCGGTGCTGCTGAAGCGGTTGGTCGCGGAATCCGACGTCATGGTGGAGAACTTTCAGCCCGGCACATTGGAAAAATGGGGCCTCGGCTACGATGTGCTCCGCGCCGTCAATCCGCGGCTGATCATGGTGCGGATCTCCGGCTACGGGCAGACCGGTCCGTACAAGGATCGTCCCGGCTTCGGCCGCATCGGCAACGCGTTCGGTGGCCTGTCGTTCCTGGCGGGCTATCCGGACCGAGCGCCCGTCACCCCGGGATCCGCAACGATCCCCGACTACATGGCTGGTCTCTATGGTGCGCTCGGCACGCTACTGGCGCTGCAGGCGCGGGAGAAAACGGGGCGCGGTCAGGTCGTGGATATCGGGCTGTATGAGCCGATCTTTCGCATCCTGGACGAACTCGCCCCTGCTTTCGCCTACAAGGGCTACGTCCGTCAGCGCATGGGGCCCGGCACTGTCAATGTCGTGCCGCACAGTCACTATCCGACCAAGGACGGGCGATGGATCGCCATCGCCTGCACAAACGACAAGATTTTTTCGCGACTCGCCGAAGCAATGGGCCGCTCCGAGCTGGCGGAGGATGGAAGGTGGGGCAAACTGGCGGCGCGGGAGCGCGACCGGGCGCTGGTGGACGAAGTGGTGGGCGCGTGGACGGCGACAATGGACCGGGCCGACCTGATGTACCGGTGCGAAAGCAGCCAGGTGCCGTGCGGGCCGGTCTATTCGATCGAAGAGATCTTCGAAGATCCTCAATACGAAGCCCGCGGCAACATCCTGCGGATGCAGGACCCCCGCGCCGGTGAACTCGCCGTGCCCAACCTGGTGCCCCGACTCACCGAAACCCCCGGTAAGGTCAATTGGCTTGGCATGGAACTCGGTGCCCATAACACCGAGATTTATCAGGGGCGCATGGGTCTGTCGGACGAAGAATTGACTCAGCTTCGGACCACGGGGGTGATCTAGGTCAATGCGCACACCCAAGTGCTGCTAACCATGCGATCAACCGGTTGACGCCCCCGCCGCGGTATCCAATCCTGCCTCCACGACGCGACCCGTACCATCAGAAGACCGCGCACGAGGCTGCAGGGGAGGGGACTCATGGGCGCCGAACCGATCGAGACCGCCAGCGTCGATGAGCTGCGCATGCTGCAACTCGTCCGCATGCGAGACGTGGTTCGCCGCGCCTACCAGCAGGTCCCGCACTACAAAGCGCGCTTCGATCAGGCCGGGGTGCATCCCGACGACCTGCATCATGTCGAGGACCTCGCCAAATTCCCTCTCACCACCAAGGAGGACCTGCGGCAGAACTATCCGTTCGGCATGTTCGCGGTTCCGATGGAACGGATCGTGCGCATTCACGCCTCCAGCGGGACCACGGGGAAGCCGACCGTCGTCGGCTACACAAAGAACGACATCGAGACCTGGTCGCTGCTCATGGCGCGGTCGATCCGCGCCGCCGGGGGACGAGCGACGGACAAGATTCATGTCGCCTATGGATACGGTCTGTTTACCGGTGGCCTCGGCGCTCACTACGGCGGAGAATATCTGGGGGCCGCGGTCATCCCGGTCAGTGGGGGCTTCACCGAACGCCAGGTGCAGATCATCAATGACTTCAAGCCCGATATCATCATGGTCACGCCGTCGTACATGCTGGCAATCGCCGACGAATTCGATCGGCAGGGATTGAATGCCAACGACTGTAGCCTGCGCCTTGGCATCTTCGGTGCGGAACCCTGGGGCGACGGCATGCGCGGCGAATTGGAGCGGCGGCTCGGACTGGAAGCACTCGACGTTTATGGGTTGTCGGAGGTTATGGGGCCGGGCGTCGCACAGGAATGCGCTGATTCCAAAGACGCGTTGACGATCTGGGAGGACCACTTCTTTCCCGAGATCATTGATCCCGTCTCGGGCCAGCCGGTAGCCGATGGTGAAGCGGGCGAACTCGTCATCACCACGTTGACCAAGGAAGGCATGCCACTTATCCGCTACCGCACGCGCGACCTGACGCAACTCCTGCCGCCCACTGCCCGCGCGATGCGGCGGATCGACCGCATCAGCGGCCGCAGCGACGACATGCTGATCATCCGCGGCGTCAACG
>JAQGHW010000961.1 GCA_028291505.1 Rhodopila sp.
GGCGACGGTCTTGGGTCGGGTGCGGCCTACGGGCGAAACGCCCGCAGACCGCCCGGCCTCACACCTCCGTGTGCTCAGCGAGAGAATGGCGAGGCCGGCCCAATCGTACACGGCGTCCCGGAGGGCCGGCCCCGACCCTACCAAGTCATAGCAGAACAACGCCCTCGCCCCCGATGGCAGCCGCCCGCCGAGTTGTCTGTTAGCGGTTCACCGCTCCAGTCGAACGTTCCGGCCGCGGCTACATCCAATCGACAGCAAACGTAGTAGGCGTTACCTGAATTCGTCGTGGCGGAACGACTGATCAGCGGCGCGCGCCGGGCTACTCGCCTATTCGCCGGACCGGCCGCCGTCGACCTTTTTTAGCGCTGGATCCCGGCCAGGGCGTTCTGAATCCCGGCTGTCGCCCAAGGACCCCACGGCATGGTGAAGAGCTTGAACCCCTTCCGGACGAAGAAGTTCGGGTCCATCCCGGGCGGGATGAAATAAATCGCGGCGGCGATGCCGTGCTTCGCCGCGGTCGCCGCGATTTTATCGAGCGCACGCTGATAGATGTCGCACTGGTAGTCGAGCGGCACCCCCAGCTCGATCGAAAGATCGGACGGGCCGATCAGCAGGACGTCGACGCCCGGGACCGAGGCGATGGCATCGAGGTTCTCCAACGACTGGTTGGTCTCGATCATCGGGAGGATAACCAGCTCGTTGTTCACGGCATCCATGTAGTCGCGGTAGGTCTTGAACTCGCCCCAATCGCCACGCACCCCGGCGTTGCTGCGGTTGCCAAGGGGGTAGTAGCGACAGGCACGCACGACGGCCTCCGCCTCCGCGCGAGTGTTGACCATCGGCACGATGATGCCGCGCGCGCCCGCATCGAGCGCGAAGCAAATCTGATAGGCCTCGTTCGCGGCGACACGCACCAGCGGCGCCGCCTTCTTGCCGCGCATCGCCTGGATCGGCGCCTGCAGCTGCTTGATCTCCCAGAGGGAGTGCTGGGTGTCGAACAGCAGAAAGTCATATCCGGCGTCGGCCAGGATCGACACGTCGACGTTCGGTGCCACGGTGGTCCCGACGACGGTCCTACCTGACTTGATGGAGTCTTTGATGGCGTTCATCTGGTGTCGATGCCTCCCACGTAGCTTTCGCGCCCATATAACCGACCGACGGTAACGAACTCGTCGGCGTGCCATTATCGCACATTGGCGAAACGGCGCAGCCTATGAGTCGTACCGCCCAATGTCACCTCGACGATGGGTCAGTGTCCGCCATTCAGAACCTCACATCCGAAGCCACCGGTCCGCTTTCCACCCAAAGCAGTCACAGCCCCATTGGGGTAAACTCCAGCGGCACGTTCGCGCGGAGCACTTCCCCCGTGCCATTAGGGTTGATTCTGGCATCTGGAACAGGGGCGTCACCGGGGTCTAGACCCTCTTGGCGCAAAATGGCCCTGAAATGCATTTTCGGTTCCGTTGCTACCGGACCCCCTAACCCGGTTGTATGGTGATGCATGGCAGCCAGACCACAGGCAAGAAGCGGCTCACGCCAGGACGGCCGGCGCGCCGTCCTGCTTCTCGCCCTGCGCCACGATCCGCAACGCCCCATCCGGCAAAGGCCGTTGCAGCGCCTTCGCCTCGACCCACGGCGCGCGCATCCAAACGTCCCGTTCCTCCGCCGTCCGCAAAATCACCGGCATGGCCTTGGGGTGAATCGCTTTGACCTCAGCATTCGGGCCGGTCGTGAGGAACCCGTAAAGATCGGTCGTCACCTCACCCTCTTTCAGCTTCCGAACGGACGTCCATCCGCGAACGAAGATCCCGGCGAAGCACGCTATCGGCCGGGCCTCGCCTTCGGCGAACCACACCGGCGCACGGCCACCGAATGTACCGTTGTCAGGCTCCGCAAACGACGTGAAGGGCACCAGACACCGGTTTTCGACCCCTAGCCACGGGCGCCAATGACGCGCCCCGGTGTTGCGAACGTTGGTAACCCCCGGGTCGGTTTTCTTGCCAACGAGATGTTCCGGCGGCGTGGGCATCCCCCAGCGGACGCGTGCCAGCTCGCGCCCTTCGGGAGACTGACGCACGATCGGGGCGGCATAATCGGGAAACACGCCAAGCTGCACATCCCAGTTGCCGATGGTGTCCACCGCCACATCGAACATCTGCCGCATGGCAGCCTGGTCCGTATTGAGCGAGTAGAGGTTGCACACGCTGCCTTTCCCTTTCGCTAGAGTTAGCCCGATCGCTTCCGGTCTCCGACAGGCCGTGCGACCAACACGCCGGGCGCCGATGGCCGAAGGAGTGACGCAGGATCGCCCTCCGTCTCGCCCAGCCACAAGGCCCAATCTTCGGGTTCCAACACCAGAGGCATCCTGTCATGTATCGCCGCGACGTCGCCGGTCGCTTCAACCGTGACGATACAGTAAGTGCGAACGATCCCGCCATCCGGCCGGGTGAAGGCTTCCCACAACGCCGCCTGCGCCATGGGCTGGCCGTCCGCGCGGCTAATCGCGAAACGCTTGTCGGTCCCTCCCACGCTCTGTTTGAGGTAAATCTCCGTGGCCGGGGCAATTCCGCGTTTGTGGGCGAAGACTTCCCGAAAGACCCGCAAGGTTTGCACCGTCTCCGCCCTTGCATGGATCGGCCAGGGAGCCTCCGGCTGTCCGTCGAACATCTCCCGTCTCAGGCCCCAATCCAGCAGATCCATGTGCCGCTTGCCGGTGTTGGGGTTGCGCCGGATGACCTGTCCGCGTCCGCCCGCCTGGCCGACGGTAAGGTCGCTCATGATGGTTGTGCCCATGCCTTCCTCCTCGGATGGTTGCCCACCAGCACATCAATCTCCCGCACCACACGGGTGGATTTTCCGAGCCGCGAGACCTCGGCCAGGATGACTTGTGACGGCGCGGCCCGGCATTGGCCGTTTGAGCGGTATCCGCTACAGCGCAGCCGGCGGACGACCTCATGAACCCGAAGATCGGAGCCGTGCCGTTCGGCCACTTCCGCGGTCGTGAGGCTGCCAAGGTGGCGGCATCGGC
>JAQGHW010000978.1 GCA_028291505.1 Rhodopila sp.
AGACCAGTTCCAACACAAATTGCGACGGCATCCATATTCGACTGACCAAACGAGTCTTTAACAGGAGGCGGACGTACCTGCGCGCAAATCCAATCTCTGCTGGATCAGGTGCGCAAGGAAACAGCGAACGGGAGTTCAAATTATGAACGAAAATATTGATGGCGCTGGACGCCGCTCTCCCGGTCCGAGGCAACTCGTGCGTCCCCCCCTGCTTTTCGCTAGCGTCGCGCTTGTTATCGGCTTTGTGGCGAGCCGGACGGACGTGCAGCCCTACCAAACACCGTTTTTTCGCCTCTTCTTCAGTGACACGCTGCATATGAAGGCTTGGCTGACGACGGCCGCATTGCTGCTGGGATTGGGTCAGATGCTGACGGCGGCCCGCATTTATGGAAAACTCCGTTTCCCGCCAGAAGGCCGGCTCTATCCCCTGCTGCATCGCTGGTCCGGGCGGGCGGCCATTCTGCTCACTCTGCCTGCGGCTTACCATTGCATCTTCAATCTCGGTTTCGGGACATACGATGCCCGCGCCCTTATTCACTCTTTGTTGGGCGCCTCTTTCTACGGCGCCTTTTTCGCCAAAGTCCTCATAGTCCGTACAAGCGGCTATCCCGGCTGGGCGCTGCCCATGGCGGGAGGGATGCTGTTCGCCATTCTTCTGGTGTTGTGGCTTACATCGGCGTTTTGGTTGTTCGGCTCCCTTGGCGTGAGACTATAGGATACCCGACCGGCTTCAGCGATGAACCCGATGCCGAGCGGATTGTCTGGCTGCTCTCGTTGGTGCTCGGTCGCAGTCGTATGCTGTCGGACCGCTTCGTGTTGCATGAGGACCGCAGGGATGCACGACTTCGGATTTACCAGAATGGGAGTTATGCGGGTGGTCCGCGCGAACGCCCGGCGTGCCCCGTTTCGCAGGCCTCACGCCGGTAGCGGGGTCGGTCCGGTTGTCCGGAACTGTGGCTCGATCGGCTGGCGGGTCAGCGTCAGTGTGCATATCGCACCCAGCAGTGCCAGCACCCCGGCAACGGCGAATGTCGCGTTGAAGCTGCCGCTGATCGCCAGCACATAGCCAGTGACGATCGGACCCATGATGCCAAACGAATTTCCGCCGAGCACGGTGATGCTTGTCACCTTGCCGATGTCAGCAGGGTTTCGCACCAGGTCGGTCACCAACGCGAAATTCAGTGCACTCGCGGTCCAGCCCATCGAGGCGGAGATGGACAGCACCACTACGATGGACGTCAGGCTGTTGAGATAGGGCACAGTCAACATGAGTGCAGGGCCCATCAGCATCAGTGCGATCATCGAACGGCGGCGCCCGGAGTGGACGCCGGCACTTGTCAACCACCAGTCGCCGACGCGGCCGAGAATGATGCTGACAACCGCCGCCACGCCGAACGGCACGGCCGAGACGAACCCGGCGTTCATCAGGCTCAGACCCTTCGCCTGCTGCAGATAGCTTGGCAGCCAGGTCAGCAACATATAGCCGCCGTAGACCATGCAGCCTTGGGTCAGAAACAACCCCCACACTGGGCGCAAGGTCAGCAGCCGACCTAATGATGACGCGCCTTGGGGCGTCTCCGTGCGCACAACCTCGCCGTCCCGCTGCGACAATATCGTGGCACGTTCGTCGTCCGTCAGCCATGTGACCCGCTCCGGCTGATCGAAGATCGCCCACCATGCCACCAGCCACAGGAAGCCGACAGCGCCGGCGGCGTAGAACCCGGCGCGCCAGCCGAACAAACCAACCACGGTGGTCACCGCCATGGCGCCAATGGCCGGACCTGCCGCGGAACCGGCGCCAAAGACCGCGTTGGCAAAGGCGCGCTCCTTGGCGGGAAACCACTCGCGGATAATGCGGTTGCTGGCCGGCCAGCTAGTTGACTCGCCCATGCCCATGACGACCCGGGTGGCCGCCATAAACGCGAAACCGGTGGAAAGCCCGGTCAGCACCGTCGCCGCCGACCACAACGCGATCCCTCCCCCGTTGACCGCCTTGCCGCCGAACCGGTCCACCAGCAGTCCGACCGGAATCAAGCAAACGATGTACATCCACAAAAAGGACGAAAACAAATACCCCATCTCGACCGGGGTCAGCCCGAACTCGACCGAAACCGGCTTGGCCGCGACAGACAACGCAACCCGGTCGGTGTAGTTAATCGTTGTGAGCATGAACAGGAATACGCAGACCCAGAGCCGCCGCTTGTTCATGAGCCGTCTCCCTGGGACACCCGTTGTTTTCCTCAGGGCCTCGTCAGGGACTCCGGGGGGTGTCTTTGAACCTGGTTGATGGTGCCTACAAATCTCGGGACCTGTCAAAGTCGCAGGCCACCTATTCGCCGGGATGCAACCCTGCCGATGTGCCGTGGATATGGCCGCGAAGCTGGAGACGCTTGAACGCGAGAACCGCGCGCTTCGCCAGGCCAACGAGATCCTACGCAAGGTGTCGGCTTATTTTGCTCCAGGGGGAGCTCGACCGCCGGTTTAAGCCATGATCGCATTCATCGACAATCATGCCGGAGCGGCAACCGCGACACCTACAATGCCCTGATAAGATTGATCCCAATCACGACGGCTTGGGCAAGATTGAGAGGAAGGAGTCCCCACAGGCGGCGAACGTAGACGCAGATGATCAAGCAGGGGACCGCCAGAGCATAACAAATGCATCCATGCAGTGTGGTAGACCCAAGATACATTCCAGCCAAGCCAAATACCGATGCGATAGTCTGCAATATTTGTAAGGGACTTGGTAAACGGATGCGCACGACACGCAGTATTCGATCAATAGCGAGGTATTGTTCACCGCGGTGCGCTCGTCGTTCTGACGATACTTGTGGTCGCCTGCAATGGCGACAAAACTGGTCGCTTCGCTCATCGGCATTCGGCCCCCGGGAGAACAACCTCGACCCTACCCGGTGGAAGGTTAACGACACGTTAACCCGCAAGACGGAACTGTGAGAACGCCGCCCGATGGTCCAGAAGGCGAGTGTTGATCACGACACGGCGTCCGAGCCGGCGCTTCTGATACACTATAACTAATACTGTATAACCCAACCGCCAAACCCGCCCGATTACGCGTTTTTCGCCGCGCCGAATCGGCTCCCCATGACACACTTCTCGTGACTCGATGCTCAAACGCCGCAAACTCGGCTCCGGACGTCCCACCTCATCCAGCTGCCGCTCTTCGCGTAAGCCGCCTCACTGATCCGCGTCCGCGGCGAGTGCCGCTACTACCGCAGGGAGATCTGGCCCGACCTATTCGGCCGCGCCCTGCTGC
>JAQGHW010000004.1 GCA_028291505.1 Rhodopila sp.
GCACCGACGCGCCTTCGTTCGGGACCGAACTCACGCTCAACAACCTCGCCGCGCACAATGCCTCGATCCGGGCGGACCGTTACACGCTGGTGTGCAAGCGCAGAAGCGTGGTCCTGACGGCGCTCGAGAGCCCGGCCAACGACGGCTGCGCCCCGGCCGAACACCCGCACGGGCCGACCTGACCATCGGAACCGGGCGTTTCCCGCCCACGCATTGCGCTGTAAGAAGGCCTCGTCCACCCACCCGAGAGCTGATCGTCGATCCATGGCAGGCCATTCCCAGTTCAAGAACATCATGCACCGCAAGGGTGCCCAGGACGCCCGCCGCGCCCGCCAGTTCGCTCGCGTGATCCGGGAAATCACCGTCTCCGCACGCCACGGGCTGCCCGACCCCGCCTCCAATCCGCGTCTGCGGGCCGCGGTCACGGCCGCGCGGCAGGCCAACATGCCGAAGGACACCGTCGACCGCGCCATCAAGAAGGCCGCGGGTGCCGGCGGTGGCGACGACTACGTGGACGTGCGGTACGAGGGCTACGGTCCCGCCGGCGTGGCCGTCATCGTCGAGGCCCTGACCGACAACCGCAACCGCACCGCATCCGACATCCGGTCCGCCTTCTCCAAGCACGGCGGCGCGCTGGGCGAAACCAATTCCGTCAGCTTCATGTTCAACCGCCTGGGCGTGATCCGCTACCCCGCGTCAATCGCGACCGCCGACGACATGCTGGAAGCAGCGATCGAAGCCGGTGCCGAAAACGCCGAAAGCGATGACGAGGCACACGAAGTCACCTGCCCCATCGAGGATTTCTTCGCCGTCCGGGATGCCCTCGAAACCCGCTTCGGAGCGCCCGAAAGCGCCAGGCTGGATTGGCGGCCGACAAACTCGGTGACGCTGGATGAGGATCGTGCCGCCAGCTTGCTCAAGCTGCTGGACGCCCTGGAGGAAAACGACGACGTGCAGAACGTCTACGCCAACTTCGAGATTCCGGATGCGGTCATGCAGAAGCTGTCGGTCTGACCGGCGCCGGCCAACCCGCTACCGATATCGCTCGCCATGAAGATCGATCCGGTCGATCGCGTCCACCGGAGGCGTCTCGCCGATCAACCGGTAATGCGAGGCATGCCGCGTCCGGTAGGCAACCGTAGCCTTATCCAGGAAACCGAGCCGAGCGCCCATCGCCTTCATATGACCCCACACATGCTGGTCCATCACCGCCGCCACATCCTGGCCGAACAGCACCCAGGCGATCATGTGCTGGAACGCCGGCTTCATCACCAGCAGGCAACTCGTGTCGACGTAGGGCTGCCCGTTCACCGTCGGACATTTGACCATGAAAGACCCGTCCGGCCTGTGCAGCGTGCGCGCCGATGAGCAAGCGTCGAGTCGGTTGTCCCGGGCAATGCGAAGCAGCCCCTCCAGATGGTCCGGCTGAAACCAGTTGTCGCCGTCCAGAAACGCGATCGCGTCGGCGCCCTGGGCCATCGCGTTGTAGCAGCCGATCAACCGGGGCGTATTGCCGTAGTCCTTGTAGTTGCGCTGCAGCAGGACATGGGTGCCCTGAAACGCCTCGATCTGGGCGGGTGCCGATCCGTCGCAGACCAGGACGTGATGCGCGGGAACGGTTTGGCCGCGGACACTCGCATGACCCTGACGTATCCAGGCTTGGTCAGTCTCGAAATATGGCGTGACGACGCAGACTTTCATTCTCGGCAACTCTTCGGCGGTTGGCGACGGGGCCGTTCGGAGAAGGCCCGGGGATCATTCGGAAAAGGATAGCATGGCGTGCCCCGCCGCGCCGGTATAAGCATGTGTTCGCTCCTCGGGGAACACGATTCGCCAATGATCAGGCTGCTGGGCATCGATCCGGGTCTGCGCTTCACCGGCTGGGGCCTGATCGACGTCGAGGGCAACCGCCTGAAACACGTCGCCGACGGCGTGATCGCCACCGACAACACGATATCGGTCCCTGCCCGCCTGAAAATCCTGCACGATGCGCTGATGGCGTTGCTGACCCTGCATCGCCCGGCCGAGGCCGCCGTCGAGGAAACCTACGTCAACCGAAACGGATCGGCGACCCTGAAGCTCGGTTATGCCCGCGGCGTGGCGCTGCTGACCCCGGCCCTGGCCGGCGTTCCGGTCACCGAATATGCCGCCAAAACCGTGAAGCTGGCGGTGGTCGGCACCGGCGGCGCGGAAAAGGAGCAGGTCACCATGATGGTGCGTCGCCTGCTGCCGGGCGCCACGATCCGCCGCGCCGACGCCTCCGACGCGCTGGCGGTCGCGATTTGCCACGCCCACCACCGGTCGTCCCGGCTGGCCTGGTCCGCTGCCAAGGCGGCGGTCGGGTATTAGAGCATGATCACGCTGAGCGGAACGTTCGTAGCGTGTGAATCATGCGATCAAACAAGGAGATAGAGCACTTTCGCCCTGCGCGCAGGGTGAAAGTGCTCTAACCCAGCGCCTCTGCCAGCAACTCCAGCGCCCTGATCCCGAACGCCCGCATGTTGGCAATGCGATCCGAACTGCCCGTCTCCAGCGTGATGACCTTCGAGAAATTGGCACCCGTCACCGCGATGCAGGTGTGGCCCGACTTGTCGCCATACCGATTGCCCGTCGGTCCCGTCGCACCCGTCTCACCCAGCCCCCAGGTCGCGTCCAACCGAGCCCGCACGGTGTCGGCAAGCAGCACGGCGTAGGGTTCGGTGGAGGCACGCTCGATCGGCGCCGGCAGCGGATTCGGGATCTCAAGGAACGCCTTCCGCGCATAAGCCGTGTAAATCACCCCGCCGCCGCGGAAATAGGCCGACGCGCCCCCGATCGACAACAGCGCGGCGGACAGCAGCCCACCGGTGGAGGACTCGGCGATGCCGATTGTCTCACCGCGTTCCTTCAGGCGGGCGCCGATCTTCTCGGCCAGAGGCAGCAGCGCTTCCATCGGTGTTCCCCTTCGTTGGACGCTGGAATACTTGCCCGGACCGCCCCCCGTGTCGATATGCGGCCCACCGAACGCCTCATTGCATTGGTTCGCCATCCGGCGTGACACTGGTGCTCACAGTGAGGTGACTTCAACAAATGCCCCGAGCAGGAACGGAAGCGGCAGCGTCTGAACGGGCGATCTTGCTATTCCGTCCCACATGACGATCTCCAACGGTCAAAGGAAATCCGAAATGCAACGCCTCAAGTCGACGGGCTCTCCTCCGATGCCGCGTCCAGGTGGCTCCTGGCTGGCGGGAATGATGATCGGCACCGCGATCATGACCCTGGCGACCCAGGCGATGATGCTGGGTGCGGGAGCGGCGATCAAAAACGCCACGTTGAAGGACCGCTGAACCGCATTCGCCCGCCGGATTCGCGGTAGCGAACACCGCACCTGCCGTGCGACAAGCAGACTATGCCGGATAATCGAATCGATAGCGCCAGCCCGATGGGCGATAGCGAGGGAGCCGACACCATTGGGGGCTCCAGCGTGCCAGCCGACAACGTGGCGGTCGCGGCGGAACTGACCGCGGTGATCGTTGCGGTGACCGATGGACAGCCGCGCGTCCTGACGATCGATCGCGGGGAGGCCCTGCCGTCGGGACCCTTCGAGCCAGGCCACCGCTCGCTCCAGGCCGGATTGCGGTCATGGGTGGAAACCCAGACGCACCATCCGCTGGGCTATGTCGAGCAACTCTACACCTTCGCCGACCAGGACCGGAAACAAGGCACCCTCGGGCGCATGGTGTCGGTCAGCTATCTGGGCCTGACCAGGGAAGCACCGGTCGTCGAGGGTTGGGACGCCGCCTGGCAACCATGGTACCGATTCTTCCCATGGGAGGATTTTCGCGGACCCGGCGCCGCGCTGGGCGAAGCACTCCTGGCTCCCGCACTCTACGACTGGGCCGAAAGCGCGGACGGTCCGGCGATCCAGCGAGACCGCCAACGGCGGATCACCATCAACTTCGGCCTGCGCGGGCAACGGTGGAATGAGGAACTGGTTCTTCAACGATACGAACTTCTGTGGGAGGCCGGTCTGGTCGCCGAGGGACGCAGCGCCTCCACCCAACTGTCGGACACCATGACTGACGCCCTGGGCGAGCCAATGCGCCACGACTACCGCCGCATCCTGGCCACCGGAATCGCTCGGCTGCGCGCAAAGATCAAGTACCGCCCAGTCGTTTTCGAACTGATGCCACCAGGCTTCACATTGTTGCAACTGCAGCGGACCGTTGAGGCACTGGCCGGACGTCTGTTGCATAAACAGAACTTCCGCCGGTTGATCGACCAGCAGGACCTGGTCGAGGAAACCGGTGACGTAACGACCGAGACAGGTGGTCGCCCCGCCAAGCTGTTCCGCTTCCGGCGCGAGGTGCTCGCCGAACGCCAGGTGGCCGGAACCAAGCTGCCGCTGGTGCGCGCCGTCTAACCAGGCGCGGCCCCCAATTCGACGAAGAGTCAGGACTTCGGGCCGCTGGGATAAGACCCCCCGCTGGGATAAGACCCCCCCCCGCTGGCATAAGACGCCGTTGACAGCTTGCACTCTTGTGGCTGAACCTCGACCCAAACCAAACGACGAGGAAACGCCCATGCAAACCCCCGCGATGCGTGCCTTGTTCGGCTTTATCGGTGCGGCGATCTCGGTCCTGGTCTTCCATCAGGCGATGTGGGAAGCCCTGCATCTGCTGGCCCTGCCCGGCATGGGAATGCCGCCGCCCTATCCGACAGACCCGATCCCACCGTTTGGCATCCCCCGGATTCTCAATCTTTGCTTCTGGGGTGGGCTCTACGGGATCGTCTTCGGCCTGCTGCTCCCCAGGCTGACCGCGCCCCTTTGGCTGTGCGGTCTTATCCTGGGGATCATCGCGGCGCTGGTCGGCCTGCTGGTGGTGCCTGCGATCAAAGGCTTGCCGGTCGGCGCCGGCTGGCCGCTGGGCTGGGTCCGGTCATTGCTGATCAATGGCTTCTGGGGCCTCGGCGTCGGCATCATCCTGCCGCTGATGCTCCGGCCGAAACCACGGTTCGCATAACTTCCAGCCGGCGTCACCCGGCCCGGCGCCTGACCCAGTGCGCCCACAGCAGCGGCAGCACCGTCACAACGATCGTCAGCGTCGACACCGCCGCGATCGTCGGATCAAGCGCGTATCGAAGATCCTCCCACATCCGCCGAGGCAGCGTTACCGCGTTCGCACCCGAAAGGAACAGCGCCACCACCAGCTCATCGAACGACGTGATGAACGCGAACAGTGCGCCGACCAGGACGCCCGGCAGGATCAACGGCAACGTCACCTGCCGGAATGTCCCGAACGGCGTCGCGCCCAGGCTCAAAGCCGCCATTTCCAGCCGCCGGTCGAACCCCGCCAGGCTCGCGCCGACGCTGGTCACCACGAATGGCACCGCCAGGCAGGTATGCGCCAGCACCAGCCCCACTGGCGTGCCCACCAGTCCATACCGGGCAAAAGCGTAGTACACACCGATCGCAACGATGATGACCGGCATGATCAGCGGCGACAGGATCAGTCCCGTCGCCAGCATCCGCGCCATCCTTGGCAGCCTGGCCAGCCCCAGCGTCGCCAACGTGCCCAGGAACGTCGACAGCACAACGACCGAGACCGCGACTTCGAGACTGAGCGCCGTCGCCGCCAGCCAGTCCCGGCTTCCCAGGTATTCCCGGTACCACCGCACGCCGAATGTGGGCGGTGGAAACGTCAGATAGCTGGCCGAGGAAAACGACAGCACCACGACAACAACGATCGGCGCGATCATCACCAGCAGGATCAGCGCCACGACCACCCGCATCAGCCGCTGCCCACCCGTCATCGCCCAGCCAGCCTGAACGCGCTGCCAACACCGAACAGTCGCTGGAACACCGCCATAATCGCCAGGGTCGCCGCCAGCAGCGTCGCCGACAGACACGCGGCATAGGGCCAGTTCAACTGATCCACTTGTTGCGCAATCAGCATGGACACCGTCATGTCCCGCGGCCCACCCACCAGCGCCGGCGTGATGTAGAACCCCAGCGACAGCACGAAAACCAGTAGCACCCCTGCCCCCACCCCCGGCATCGACAACGGCAGGATCACTTCTCGAAATACCCGGAACGGAGTCGCACCAAGACCCAGCGCCGCTCGGCCCAGCGACGGATCAATCTGCCGCAGCGCGTTGGCGATCGGCAGGATCATATACGGCAGCAGGATATGGATCATCGCGATATGCACCGCGATCGAGGTGTTCAGAATGCGCAACGGGTGGTCGATCACGCCACTGGCCAGCAGCGCCTCGTTCAACAGCCCGCGCCGTCCCAGCAGCACCATCCACGCGTAGCTGCGCACCAGGATACTGGTCCAGAACGGCAGCAGAACGATGATCAGCGCCACCCCCGCCGCTCGTCCCGGCCGCACCAAGGTCAACGCCACGGGATACCCGAACAACAGGCACCCGAACGTCACCGCGATCGCGGTTCGCAGTGTCGTCCAGAATACGTTCCGAAAGACCGAATCCCCAGCCAGCGCCTGGTAGTTCTCCAAGGTCCACGAAGGCTCCGCCACGCTCCGCATCAGCATCGCCAGCACCGGCAGCAGATAGAACACCAGCATGAACACCAGCAACGGTGCCACCAGCAAAAGCGGGACCAGCCGCCGTTCAGACAACAACCGTATCCGCCGCCGACCAGGCAATCTCCGCCATTTCCCCCACCGCACGGCGGCGAACCGCCGCACCAGACGGCTCCTTCAGCACCATCGCGGTCCCGTCAGGCGCGGCCAGCAGATACCGGCATCGTTCCCCGGCGAACACCGCCTCGGTCACCGTCGCCAGCATCCGATTCAGCGCCGGCGTGCAACGTTCGTCGGCGAAGCGCACCCGCTCCGGCCGCATCGTCAACATCACCTTGTCACCCCGCGCCGGCCGCGACGGCGCTACCGCGCGCAACATCGTGCCCCCGCATTCCGCAACGACAATGTCCCCGTCCTGGAAATCAAGTACGATACCGGGCAGGAAGTTCGACTCGCCCAGAAACGAAGCGACGAACCGGCTGCAGGGCCGATCGTACAAGTCCTCCGGGCGGCCAAGCTGAGCGATCCGCCCCTCGTTCATCACCGCGATCCGGTCCGACATCGTAAGGGCCTCTTCCTGGTCATGCGTCACGTAGATGAACGTAATTCCCAGGTCGGCGTGCAGTCGCCGCATCTCCAGTTGCAGGCTCTCCCGTAATTGCTTGTCCAACGCGCCCAAAGGCTCATCCATCAGCAAAAGCCGAGGATTGAACACGATCGC
>JAQGHW010000029.1 GCA_028291505.1 Rhodopila sp.
CGGATCCGAAGCGACGGTGTGTGCGCTGGGTATCGCCGGGTTCTGCGCTTCCCGAGCGTTGTCGACTGGATTCAATGATCGGCCGACCGCGGCCTCGCGCCCCTGGGACAAGGATCGCGACGGCTTCGTGATGGGTGAGGGTTCCGGTTGCGTCGTGCTGGAAGAATACGAACACGCGAAGAAGCGCGGGGCGAAGATCTACGCCGAGGTAGCCGGGTACGGGATGTCGGGTGATGCCTATCACATCACCGCGCCGGCGGAAGGGCATGATGGCGCGTTCCGGTCGATGCGCAACGCGATGAAGAACGGCGGATTCGGCCCGGCCGATATCCAGTATGTGAACGCCCACGGCACATCCACGCCGTTGGGCGACGACCTGGAACTGGACGCGGTGGAGCGGCTGTTCGGCGACTCGGCGCGTGGCATCGCGATGTCCTCCACCAAGTCGGCGACCGGCCACCTGTTGGGGGCGGCCGGTGCGATCGAGGCGGTGTTCTCAATCCTGGCGATCCGCGACGGCGTTGCCCCGCCGACGCTGAACCTGGACGAGCCAAGCCGGCTGAGCGTGATCGACCGGGTGGCGAAGACAGCGCAGGAGCGGCGGGTGCGGGTCGCTTTGTCCAACAGCTTCGGGTTCGGTGGAACCAACGCCTCTGTCATCTTCCGCGCCATCTGATCTGCCGCCGACGCGGCGGCGATGGGCGTTCCTGGCCGGCGCTCTGGCGGTGGCCGTGTCGGGCGCGCTGGCCGTGGGAAGCCTGCACTGGTGGCATGGCGCAATGGACCGACCCGGCCCGCTGACCGAGGCGCGGGCGATCGTCGTGCCGCACGGCGGGGCAACCCAGCTCGCCGAGGCGCTGACATCGGACGGAGTGGTGGATCAGCCACTGTTGTTTCGTGCAGCTGCCTGGCTGACGCACGGAGACGGTTCGCTGCATGCGGCGGAGTTCGCGTTTCCCGCACGCGCCTCCGTCCGCCAGGTGCTGGCGATCTTGCGGACCGCGCATCCGGTCGAACACCACCTGACCATCGCCGAGGGGCTGACCGCTCAGCAGATCGTTAGTGTGCTGGCACATGCCGAGGCGATGACCGGCGAGGTGCAGACGATCGAGGAAGGGTCGGTTCTGCCGCAGACCTATGACTACGAATACGGTGCCGACCGCGCGGCATTCGTTGTTCGGGGGAAAGCCGCAATGAGTAAGGATCTGCTGATCACCTGGGCGGATCGGGCATCCGGATTGCCGCTGTCCGGCCCGCGCGACGCGCTGATCCTGGCCAGTATCGTGGAGCGCGAGACGGCAAAGCCGGACGAACGGCCGCATGTCGCCGCGGTTTACCTGAATCGGCTGCGCCAAGGCATGAAGCTGCAGGCCGATCCGACCGTCGTCTACGCGGCCAGTCACGGTGCGGGGGTGCTCGATCACCACCTGACGCGTGCGGAGTTGGGACGGGATGATCCGTTCAACACCTATCGCAGTGCAGGTTTGCCACCGGCACCGATCTGCTCGCCAAGTCTCGAGAGTCTGCGTGCCGTGTTGCATCCGGACGCGAGCGACGATCTGTTCTTCGTCGCCGACGGGACCGGGGGCCATGTCTTTTCCCGTAGCTACGAAGCGCATGACACCGCGGTGGTCCGCTGGCGAGCCCTGGTTCCATCCGCCCCGCACGGAAGTCCGGATTAAACCAGCCGTCATTGCGGGTGCGTTACCGCCGTTTTTCTTGTCCGGAGGTAGCGGCGCGACTTCTTTTTAGTACAGCACCGCTTCCAGTCTCGCCTGGCTCATGCTTCGATGCTTGGTGAACAAGAAGGGGTGGCTCATGTCGGGTTCAGCGTCGAGTCTGGCAGCCGTGCGGCCGACCGCGGAACAAAGCCGCAAGGCGATCTACGCGGCGACCATCGGCAACGTCATGGAATGGTATGATTTCGGCGTCTTCGGGTTCCTGGCAGGATCCCTGGCATTGAATTTCTTTCCGAGGGGCGATCCCCGGACGTCGTTGCTGAACACGTTCCTCATCTTCGGCGTCGGCCTGGTGTTTCGGCCATTGGGCGGCATCATCATCGGCCGCATGGGGGATCGGCGGGGCCGCAAGCCGGCGCTGGTGCTGACGATCCTGATGATGGCGGTGGGGACGGTGCTCATCGGCATTCTGCCAACCTATTCCTCGATCGGCGTAATGGCGCCGGTGCTGTTGCTGCTGGCGCGTCTGCTGCAAGGGTTTTCGACCGGCGGCGAATGGGGCGGGGCGACGGCGTTCATGGCGGAATGGTCGATAGAGGGGCGGCGCGGCCTGTACACCAGCTTCCAGCAGATGTCGGTGGCCGGGGGCAGTCTGCTTGGCGTCGGGTTGGCCGCGCTGCTGACGTCGCTGATGGGTTCGGACGCGATCAACGACTGGGGCTGGCGGATCCCATTCCTGCTCGGCGGATTGTTCGGGCCGATCGGCCTGTGGCTGCGGCGCGAGGTGGATGAGACGCCACCGTTTCGGGAGGTGCTCGCGGAGGGTGACGCGGCGGAAGCGTCCACGTTCGGCCACGCCGCACGGGCGTTCGGATTCACCGTGCTGTGGACGGTGTCGTTCTATGTGTTCCTGACGTATATGCCGACGTATACACGGACCCAACTTCACCTGACCGCCGCGCAATCGTTGTGGGCCTCTACTGCCAGTTTGCTTGCGCTGGTAGTGCTGGTGCCGGTGATGGGTGCGCTGTCGGATCGGATCGGGCGCAAGAAGCTATTGTTGGCCTCGTGTGCACTGTGCTTCATCATTCCGATCCCGGCGTTCTATGTACTGACGCGGGATTATGGTTTCGTCAGCGTCGTCTTGGTCCAGATCCTTTTTTCCTTCGCGATTTCGCTGTTCTCCGGCCCTGGACCGGCGGCCATCGCGGAGATCTTTCCGACCCGTGGCCGGTCCACCTGGATGTCGTCGTCCTACGCATTGGCGGTGGCGATCTTCGGAGGGTTCGCGCCGTTCATCTCGCAGTGGCTGATCGAGGAGACGGGATCGAAGATGGCGCCCACGGCCTATGTGATGGCGGCGGCTGCGGTCAGCTTCATAACGATCGCCGGCTTGCGCGAAACGGCGCATGAACCGTTGCGCTGAATGAGTGGATGCACCGGCGGGGATCGACCATTAACGGTTTGTTAAGGTTTACTCGCTATCATGGCGGAGCGTGCACGAAGAGCCTCGCGCCGCGGGTATCAATCAATATAGCTCCAACCGAAAGGCCAGAACATTCCTTCGATCGACGGCATGCTGGTGACGAAAGCGATCCGCGACATCACCATGCGCAAAGAAGCGGAAGAGCATCTGGCGCAAACAGAGGCGAGGTACCGCGGGCTGCTGGAGGCGGCGCCAGATGCGATGGTGGTGGTAAACCAGGACGGGAGGATCGTCCTGCTGAACATCCGCGCCGAGGAGCAGTTCGGATACCCTCGGGACGAGCTCCTTGGGCAGCAGGTGACCACGATCATACCGGAGGGTTTCGCCGAACGGTTGATCGCGGATGGTCTTCGATCCGCGGCCGAGGCGCTGGCACAGGAGATCGGGACCGGTATCGAGCTTCACGGGCGGCGCAAGAATGGCAGCGATTTTCCAATTGAAATCATGCTGAGCCCGCTGGAGAGCCCGGATGGGATCCTGGTGACGGCAGCGATCCGCGACATCACCACGCGCAAGACCGCGGAACAGCATCTGGCGCAGACAGAGGCCCGATATCGCGGGCTGCTGGAGGCCGCACCGGATGCGATGGTGGTGGTGAACCAGAACGGCAGGATCGTCCTGCTGAATATCCGCGCTGAGCAGCAGTTCGGATACTCCCGCGATGAACTGCTTGGGCAGCAGGTGACGACCATCGTACCGGAAGGTTTCGCCGAACGGTTGATCGCGGATGGTCTTCGATCCGCGGCCGAGGCGCTGGCCCAGCAGATCGGCACCGGGATCGAGCTGTATGGGCGGCGCAAGAACGGCAGCGATTTTCCGATTGAAATCATGCTGAGCCCGCTGGAGAGCCCGGATGGTATTTTGGTGACGGCGGCGATCCGTGACATCACCACGCGCAAACAGGCCGAAGCGCACGCCAGAGAATTAAGCCGTTCCAACGAGGAACTGGAGCAATTCGCCTACATTGCCTCCCATGATTTGCAAGAACCACTGCGGATGGTGACCAGTTACACGCAGCTTCTATCCAAACGGTACAAGGGAAAGCTGGACGCCGACGCCGACGAGTTCATTGCGTACGCCGTGGATGGCGCCAGTCGAATGCAGCGATTGATCCAGGATTTGCTCGCCTATTCCCATGTCGGTACTAAGGGCATAGATCTGCTCGATATTTCCAGTGAGTTCGCACTGCATCAGGTGCTGACGAATCTGCAGGACACGATCGAACAAAGCGGTGCCCAGGTAACGCACGGTCCCATGCCGGTCGTTCTGGCAGATGAGATGCAACTCATCCAACTGTTCCAGAATCTTGTCGGTAACGCCATCAAGTACCAAACTGGTAAAGCCGCCCTGGTGCATGTGTCTGCTGTCAGCAGCGGCGGTGGAAGGTGGGTGTTTTCGGTTCGAGACAATGGGCTTGGAATCGACCCGCAATATTTCGACAAGATTTTTGGCATGTTTCAGCGGCTTCACCGGCGGGACGAATTTGCCGGAACCGGCATTGGACTGGCCATCTGCAAGAAGATTGTCGAACGACACGGTGGCACCATATCAGTCGAGTCAAAGCTCGGCGAGGGTTCTGTCTTTCGCTTTACCCTGGCGGCAAGCAACGGAAAATCATAAGTGTAACATTGGATGAATGAAATGCCTCTACAGGTTCTCTTGATTGAAGATAGTCCGGGTGATGTCCGGTTGACGCAGGAAGCGTTCCGCGATTCCAGTATACCGATCCGCTTGCACGTCGCTATCGACGGTGTCGAGGCCATGAGCTTTCTGCGGCGGGAGGGGACTTACGCCGACGCCCCGCGACCGGATCTTATCTTGCTGGATCTCAATCTTCCTAAAATGGACGGCCGGCAGGTCCTGACTCGCATCAAGGAGGATGACGCGCTGAAAACCATCCCGACGGTCATCCTGACCACTTCGGAAGCGGAACAGGATATCGTGACAAGCTACCGGCTCCAGGCGAACTGCTATCTCAGTAAACCCGTGCAGCTGGACGCGTTTGAGAACCTCGTGAAGAGCATTAGTGATTTCTGGTTCACCAAAGTCAAACTGCCGCATCGCAATCGCGTCGACAACGCATCGGCCGACACATTGCCCGTTCGAAGCTAACGTGGCTCGTTTGGACGCCAATATGCGACTTACGACGTGCTCCAGACTTGATTGAAAATCGATCGAGGAAAGATTTGCGAACAGAGAAAA
>JAQGHW010000030.1 GCA_028291505.1 Rhodopila sp.
CGGCCCCCGGCGCCAGGATCAGGCATGTCTTGGCTTTGGCGCCCTTGAACTCGGCGACGTCGAACGCCCTGGCGATGGCGCCACCGGTGGCTTCGTCGAGTTGTGCCCACAGACCGGAGGGTTTCTCGCCCTCATGGATCAACAGCACCAGCGCGCCGGACTTCGGCAGGGCCGGCTTGGCGAAAGCAATGTCGGGCATATTTATGACGTCTCCAGTCGATCGGCTGGTCAGGGTAATCCGCTTCGTTGGGCTTTGCCATGCCAAGGGCTCGATGACCAGGGTGATCGCGTCTGGGGGTTGCCGCGAGAACGGCGATTATGCCGGCATATCATGCTTTTCATTCCGCTCGCGCTGAGGCGCATATGTGGCATCGACCGGGATCATCTCGCCATTCGACATCGGTAGGGTGGTTCGGCGTGGGACTCTCAACACGGAGAAGGACCAAGACATAAGGCCCGCGGCGAAGCACGACCGTGGCGATCGATGAAGTGCCGCGGGGTGATCCCGGAGCCTCACGGGATGGAAATTCTCTTGGCCGCCGGCGTATGAACCGTTCATGCGCGCTTCTACGACGATTATTTCGGTCAGACCTCGATGCGTGAGCATACTCACTCTCCGTGGCCCTCATTCGTCCTCCGTTTTGAAAATGCAGTCGGAATGGACGGAACACGGGCTTGACACCGGCCCATCCGCGGTTGCCCGAGCCCGGGCCATACCATGGGGGCTTTGCCATGTTGAGGCGGAATGGCTAATGGCTGCCCGCATGACCGAGATTTTGCGCGCGGACCTGGCTGGCGTGATGCAGGCGGCGGCCCAGCTTCGCGCTGGCGCACTGGTCGCGTTCGGTACCGAAACAGTGTACGGGCTGGGCGGCGATGCCACGAATGCCAAGGCTGTGGCCGCGATTTTCGATGCCAAGGGACGGCCGCGGTTCAATCCCCTGATCTGTCACTATCCGTCCGCCGAACGTGCGTTCCAGCATGTCGTCGCGGATCCACGGGCGTTGCGGGTCGCGGCGGCATTCTGGCCCGGGCCGTTGACACTGGTGCTGCAACGACGGCCGAATTGTCCGGTGGCGTTGCTGACCGGGGCGGGGCTGGACACGCTGGCCGTGCGGGTGCCGCGGCACGCAGTGGCGACCGCGCTGCTCCAGGCGGCAGACCGACCGATCGCGGCGCCGTCCGCCAATCGTTCGGGACAGGTGAGCCCGACCTCCGCGCAACATGTGATGGATGGGTTGGCGGGACGTATCGCCGCCGTGCTGGACAGCGGGTCGTGCGAAGTGGGGGTCGAATCCAGTGTGCTGGACCTGAGCGGAACAATGCCTGTCCTGTTGCGTCCCGGCGGGGTCGCGGCGGAGGCTCTGGAAGCGTGCCTCGGCCCGATCGAACGGGGCACCCCACATGCGACGGGTCAGCCGGCGTTTCGTTCCCCCGGGCTGATGGTGTCGCACTATGCGCCCAATCTCCCGGTACGGCTGAATGCGGAGTCTATCGCGGATAATGAGGCGCTGCTGGCGTTCGGCCCGCCGCTGCCGGGCGGCCGATGCGTGTTCCAACTCAGTGGGTCAGGCGACACCGTCGAAGCCGCCGTTCGGCTGTTCGAGGGGCTGCGATGGCTCGATGCGGAAGGTAAGCGGGTCGGAGCAGCGGGGATCGCGGTGATGCCTGTTCCGCTGAGCGGACTCGGTTTGGCAATCAACGATCGGCTCGGGCGGGCGGCGGCGCCGCGGGGCGGATAAGCCGGGGCCTATATTGGCGCATGGCGGGTGCTTCGTACCCTCAGACCCAGACGTGGATGTGACATGAGCCCGCGAAGCGGCTGATGTACTACCCCCCTGGTATGAGGCAGCGGAACCGCGGTTGAAGCCATCGTTGCTCCATCGGCGTAGGGCCGAGGGCGGCACACGGCTTGCAGGGCCGTGGTTCGACCTGCAGGGTGAATCACGTGACCGAAATCTCGCTGATCCTGTTTGACCTCAACGGCGTACTCTACCGTTATGACCGGGACGCTCGGATCGGCCATCTGGCATCGATCGCAAACCGATCGTCGAATGCGGTCCTGACCGCGATCTGGGATTCAGGCTTTGAGGACTCGGGGGATGCGGGCGTACTCGATGCCGATGCGTATCTGCGTGGTTTCGGCGCCTGCATCGGGTACGATATTACCGAAGCCGATTGGGTGGCCGCGCAGCAAGTCGCGCTGACGCCGATCGCCGCGACCCTGGGGCTATTGCCGCGCATCCGTCCAGAGGTGCGGTGCGCCGTGCTGACCAACAACAACCTGCTGGTGCTGCGGCATCTCGCGACGCTGTATCCAGAGGTTGCGGCGTCGGTGGGCAACCGGGCGTGTGTCTCGGCCGAGTTCGCTGTCCGCAAGCCGGACCCGGAGGTCTATCGCCGCTGCCTGGTTCGGCTGGGCGTGGCACCCGAACAGGCGCTGTTCGTGGATGACAGTGTGGCCAATGTCGTCGGCGCCCATGATGCCGGGCTGCACAGCCATGAATATATCGGGCCGGAGGAACTGGCGACGGAACTCGGCACGCGTGGGCTGCTGGGTTGATGAGGCAGTCCGGCGCAGCAGCCGGTGGCGCTTATCATTTCGACGTCGTAAAGGAACGTCCGGGGCAGGTCACGCACCGCGTGCTGGTCGGCCGCACGACCAATTGCCGCGATCAGTGGCGCGCCAGACGCCGTGCGGTACGCAGCAGCATCTGACGGTCCTCGGGCTCACATTCGCGATACAGACGCAACAGCGCCAGTTCGTCACCTTGCCGCACCTCGCCCGCCGCGCGCTTGTCGTCGCCGTGCATCAGGTACTCGACGTTGACCTCCAGAGCGGCGGCGATGCGTGACAGGTTGCCGGTGATCTGACCGGTACGTCCGGTTTCCCACTGCGCGACGGCGCTACGCGAAACGCCGACCGTATCGGCGAGTTCGTCCTGCGTCAGCCCGCGATCCCGCCGAGCGGCACGGATCCGCGTTCCGATGTCATGAGGTGTGTTCATGGGCGTTAGTCTAACTCACTTATCCTAACGTTTCCAGTAGAATCATTGGCCGTCCGCTGGCCGCCGCTGCTTTTTGCCGCCTCCGGCGGGCCTGCATACTCGTTGCGCTACTGGACATGGACTGGATCGCGGGCGACGGAATGCCAAGAGGATATTCCAGAAGATTCGGATCAGTCATCGACGACGCGAGGGAAGTTTTCCTGCCAAAGATGTTATTTAGGTTGACGCAGGACGTCAGTTTCACTAACTAACGTGGTGTTCACTTATTGTTCATAGCGGAGCATCCCGATGCCTAGGAAAACAGACTGGACTGAAGGACAGGATACCCAAATCCGCCGCCTCCGCACCGAGGGTGCAAGCTGGGACGTCATCGCCCTCGCGCTCGGCCTTGCCCGCTGGACGGTCATCGAGCACGCCCGCGCCATTGGTGCCGAACGCTCACCCGCGAATGCCGTCACCGTCCTGGATGACTTCGACCGCGAGCCACTGCCCGCCGGCCACGCCACAAGCTGGAGCGCCATCAACCGCGGCACCAGCCTGGAACGCGTGCCTTTCCAGGTGCCCGACGTCATCCGCTGAGCGCCGTCACAACGCTGTTCCCGCAAAAATCGGAAGGATTTGAACATGATGACGCCCCGCGCCACCAAGCCCGCCGCCGCCGTGTCCACTCCCAGGCAGGCCATCCGTCCGCTGATGACCAACGGCTATGAGATAGACGCCGACTTCGTGGTGTACCGGTTGGAGGAAGCCGGCGCGACCCTGCTGGCTTTGCCCGGCACCGGCTATTCGACCCGGTTGCGCACGTCGTCGCTCGAGATCGTCCGGACGGCACTGGAGTCGTACGGATGGACGGAAACCCAGATACGCCCGCTGGTTCCGTCGGCGGAAAAGATCGACCGGATGGACGAGGCGATGAGCTGGATTCCACTGATCCCGCTGGATCGCTACGTGTTGCGGCGCGTAGTGGGCGCGCGCAGCCTGGTGCATCCGATCACCGACCGGCATTTGTTTCCGTGGCGCCGATTGGGCAAGGCGCTCGGCTCCGACCATAAGGCGATCCAAAGGTGGCACGCCCAGGGGATCGCCATGATCGTAGCAGCGCTGCGGGCGGCGCCGTAGGCGGGGATGACGCGGTACTAGGTCGCAGCCGTCACCAAAACTAAATCGACGGCTTACCTAATACCGCTCCCGTCGAAAACCGGAGCAAGTGATATGCAAGAGATACGAACATCCCTGATCGGCCTTGGCGTAACGTTTGGCGTACGCATAGAGTGTTGGATATGCACGTCACCAGGAAGCTCCTCAGAACCGCAGCAGCATGGCTCGCGAGCGCCGTTGTTGCCGTCTCCATTCTGGCGCCTATTGGGCAATTCTTCATATCTTTGGCGGATGAGCGGGGGCTATATCAACACCCCAGCGCCAGAGTGGCAGCCATGATCAACGCGCTAGCAATCGTCGTTGGTAGCCCCTGGTTTCACTGGATCGGCGGAGGAATTGTCGGCTTCGCGATCGGGGTCTGGGTCGATGGCACGCT
>JAQGHW010000040.1 GCA_028291505.1 Rhodopila sp.
CGCCTGGCTGACGCGGTGGCGGGTTCATCGGGATGTCTTCGAATGGGCCGTAGAACTTGCCGTGGTGGGTGACGGGCTGACCGCTGAAGAATTTGCGCAGGACGGTGACGCCTTCCGCCAGACGGGCACCGCGTTCGTTGCGGGGGACGTCGCAGGCGGCGTACTCGCCCGGGAACTCCCCACCAACGCCGACGCCCAGGATGAGGCGGCCTTCGGCCAGGTGATCGAGGGTTGTGACCTGTTTCGCGGTTGGTGTCGGGTGGCGTAGCGGGAGCAGCAGGACCGAGGTGCCGAGCAGGAGGCGGCGGCTGACTACGGCGGCCTGGGCCAGTTGCAGAAGCGGATCGAAGATCGCCACCGGGAAGGCGATGTGATCGCCGACCCACAGTGAATCGTAGCCGCTGTCGTCTACCAGTTTCACCAGATCGACCAGTTCGTCGATGGTCGGCAGCCAGGGGCCGATCGCCGGTTCGGTGCGGCGATGGATGGTCTGGATACCGATGCGCAGGCGGGTGTCGAGGGTCAGGGTCATGGGGTTGGTCCCTTCGGTTCAGGGCGCAGTGTTGCAGCCGTGGGCGGGTCACGCCAAGGTGTCGGGGACATCCGGAGGAACGTTGATGCCCGATCTTATCGAGACCGTCGAAGATGGCGTTGCCACCTTGACGCTCAATCGGCCTGAGAACCTGAACGCGCTGTCCGATGAGATCCGGCTGGGGTTGTTAGACGCGTTTGCTCGTTTGGGGGCGGACAATTCGATTGGTTGCATTGTGCTGACCGGGGCCGGCCGGGGTTTCTGCGCTGGTGGCGACGTGAAGACCATGGGTTCGCGTTCCGCCGCGGTGTTCGAGGAACGCGCGGCCGGCATCGCGCGATCGGGGCGGGTGCCGATGCTGATGCACAATACGCCGAAGCCGATCATCGGCATGATCAACGGGGTTGCCGTGGGCGCGGGGCTGAGCATGGCGGCGGCTTGCGATCTGCGGGTGGCCGCGCGGTCGGCTCGTTTTGGGACCGGTTTTATCAAGATTGGGCTGTCGGGGGACTGGGGTGGCACCTGGACACTGACCCGACTGGTCGGCACTGCCAAGGCGAGGGAATTGTTCTTCACGGGCGACATGATCGATGCGGATGAGGCTTTGCGAATTGGCCTGGTCAACAAGGTTGCCGATGACGCTGATCTTTTGGCAACGACCATGACGTTGGCTCACCGGATCGCGTCGATGCCGCATTTGGCGCTGGGGTACACGAAGAAGAATCTGGCTGTGGCGGAGACTGGAGATTTTGTTACGAGTTTGGATATGGAAGCGTTCAACCAGGCGCGGTGCTCGCAAATGGAGGATCACCGTGAGGCCGTGCTGGCGTTCAAGGGAAAGCGCAAACCGGTGTTCACGGGACGCTGATCGATGCGTGTTCTGAACACATTGCCGCAAGGCGATCTGCGCTTGACCGCCGCCTCGGCTGTTGCGTCCGAGGCTGCGGGGTACGACGGCCTGCTGACGATGGAGAACAAGCACGATCCGTTCCTGGCGCACGCGATTGCCGCGGTGAGCACGGAGCGTGTGGAACTCGGCACGTCGGTGGCCATCGCGTTTCCGCGTAGCCCGATGGTGGTGGCGAATGCTTGCTGGGATCTGCAGAATGCCTCGCGGGGGCGGTTTGTGCTGGGGATTGGGCCGCAGATACGACCACATAACGAACGACGGTTCAGCGTGGCCTGGACTGCGCCGGCGCCCAGGCTTCGGGAGTATGTGCAGGCGCTGCGGGCGATCTGGACCACTTGGGAGCGCGGCGACAAGTTGGATTTTCGGGGGAAACACTATACTTTTACTCTGATGCCGCCTTACTTCATGCCGCCGTCCATGGGCCAGAAAATGGTGCCGATCACGCTGGCGGCGGTGGGTGAGCACTCCTTACGGCTGGCGGGAGAAGTCGCGGATGGGGTTCGCCTGCACGGGTTCTGCACTCGGCGCTACATCGAGGAGGCCATTATCCCGCGGGTGCGCGAGGGCATGGCTCGCACGGGGCGGACGCGTGAGCAGTTCGAGATCACAGGCGGTGGTTTCGTTGCTACCGGCAAGGACGAGGAAGCGACGGCGAAAGCGTTTGAAATCGTGCGAGGGCGGGTTGCGTTCTACGGGTCGACGCCCGGCTATTGGGGGGTGCTGGAACTGCACGGCTACGGCGATTTGGGGCGCGAGCTGAACACGATGTCGAAGGCTGGGAAGTGGAACGAAATGGCCAGCCGTGTGTCGGACGACGTGGTTCGGTTGTTTGCTGCTGTGGGCACGCACAAGGAGATCGCGGCGCGCATTGATGAACGTTTCGGTGGGGTAAGCGACGCGCTGAACCTGCGGGCGGATTCGTCGTCGGCCGGCGGGGATGTGCCGCCGGATGTGATCCAGGAGATCAAGCGTATCGCGACGCCGTTCCGCGGTTATAAGACGGCTTGGTGATCATGAGCCGCATCGGAATCGCCATGATCGGCCTGGGCCCGGGTGCGGAGCCGCACGCGAAGAGCATTGTGGATCTGGGTCACCGGGTGGAGGTTCGGGCCGCTGCGTCGCGCACCGAGGGCCGGACACGCGCATTCGCGGACCGCTTCGGATTTCCGGTCACCACGGATATCGACGCGGTCATTGCCGATCCGACGATTCAGGCGGTGCTGGTGTTGACGCCGCCGGCATCCCACCTTGAGATCGCCGAACGGTGTTTGCTTGCGGGCAAACACGTGCTGGTGGAGAAACCGTTGGAGCTGACGGTTGCGCGTGCCGAACAACTGGTGCGCGTGGGGCGGCAGGCGAAGCGGAAGCTGGGTGTGGTTCTGCAGCATCGCTTTCGGCCCGCCAGCCTTCGTTTGCGGGCCGCCCTGGATGGGGGTGAGTTGGGAACGGTCACCGCCGCGTGGCTGCTGGTTCCCTGGTGGCGTCCGCAAGCCTATTACGACGAACCCGGCCGCGGAACGATGGCGCGCGATGGTGGCGGCGTCCTGATGACGCAGGCGATTCACGGGCTGGATCTTTTTCGTTCGTTGGTCGGCGTGCAAGCCGTTGTTGCTGCACAAGCAGTAACGACAGCGGTGCATCGGATGGAGACGGAAGATTTTGCCTCGGCCCTGGTCCGGTTAGGGGGTGGTGCCCCCGGCACGATCATTGCGACGACCGCGGCTTATCCCGGGAGTGGTGAACGCATCGAGATCACCGGCACGCGGGGCATGGCGTCGCTGGTTGGCGGCTCGCTGCGACTGTCGATGATCGGCGGTGGCGACGAGACTGTTGTTGCCGAGGGGGCGACTGGCGGCGGTGCCAACATGATGGACTTCCCGCACGATGCCCATCGCGCTGTCTTGGCCGATTTCCTTGATGCCATCGAGCAGGATCGTGATCCGGCCGTTACCGGCGAGGAGGCGCTGGCGAGCCAACGCCTGATCGCGGATATCCTGGCGGCGGCTTAGTTCCGCTTCCACCCCAGCCAGTTGATCACGCCCTGGCCCATGACCTTGTCGAGGTCTTTGCCTTTCAGCCAGGGCAGTTCTTCGGTGAAGAAGGTTACGCATTGCCGATAGCTGCACGGCATGCGGGTGATGTCGGTTCCCCAGAAGAAGCGGTCCGGACCGTAGGCGTCGAAAATCCGTTGCAATCCGTCCTGGATGTCGTGGAACGGGTATTTTTCTCTTGAGTATCCCGGCGCACCCGTGGCCTTGACCGCAACGTTCGGCAGTTTCGCGAGCGGCAGCAAATCATCCAGCGTGGCGAATGCCGCCTGTCCCTGTGCGGAACGGACCAAACCGAGGTGATCGACAATCAGCTTCAAATGCGGATGCTGTTCGGCGATCTGCCTGAACCGGGGCAGGAAGCGCCAGGCCATGGTGGCGACGGGCGTGCCGGCCTTCTCGGCGGCGGGCCACAGCCAGTCCATCGTGCCGTCCTGGTGCCAGGTTTCCTGACCTTCCCGGGTCAGCGACCAGCGCAGGCCAAGCATTCCGGGCTGCTGCTTCCAGGTTTCGATCCGCTTGCGCTGCGAGGGATCGTCCAGCGGAAACCATCCGAGGCTGCAGAATTTATCGGGGTATTTGACGGCCGCGTCGATCGCCATCTCGTTGGATTTCGGGTCCCAGCTGGGCGGGTGTAGCACCGCGCCGTTTACCCCGGCCGCGTCCATTTCCTTGATCAGATCTTCGGCTGTGTAAACCGAGGTCTGGCGATGATGGGCGCTGGGTTTGCCGCTGCCCCAGATATGAACCTGTGCGTCGATGATCAGCATTGGCGTTCCTCCTTCGCGTTTGCGGGATGCTGGCCTCTTGCCGGGCGGGATGCAACCGGGTCAAACAAGAGGCGGGAAGAAGGAGTGCATGCGGTGCTGGATCGGGTCATGCTTACCAACGACGACGGGATCGACGCGCCTGGCATGAAAGTGCTGGAGGAAATCGCCGCCAAAATTGCTCGCGAGGTCTGGGTTGTCGCGCCCGAACACGACCAGAGCGGCCAGTCGCACGCCATCAGCCTGCACCACGCGCTACGCATTGTGGAACGAGGCGAGCGGCGGTTTGGCGTCACCGGCACGCCGGGCGATTGCGCCGCGATCGGCCTGTGCCATCTGATGCAGGATGCGCCGCCGCAACTGGTGCTGTCCGGCGTCAACCGAGGCCTGAACCTGGGGATGGAAACTGTGTTTTCAGGCACGGTCGGGGGCGCAATGACTGCGATGATGCTGGGTTGTCCGGCACTGGCCCTGAGCCAGGCGTTCGTCAGGCGAGATGCGGTGCCGTGGGACACGGCCCGTGATTTGGGTGTCGGAACGATTCAGCGGTTGCTGGAGGTAGGGTGGAGCGCAAATGCTGTTCTGAACATCAATTTTCCACCCATCCCTGCCGCTGAGGCGGGTCCGATGACTTTGGCTCGTCAAGGCGAAGGCGCGGTCGCCGGGATGCATGTGGACACTCGGGTCGATCCGCGCGGGATGTCGTATCACTGGTTGAACTTCAAACGCGGCGATATCCAGCAAGGTCCGGAGAGCGATTACAGCGCCATGCGCTCGGGAAAGATCGTTGTGACACCGTTGCGGTATGATCGGACGGACGATGAGGCTTATGCCGAGCTGGCCACGCACCTGCCGCGTTTTGGCGTGTAGTCTAGCCGGACAAGCCACCCGTGACGTCGATGGTGAGACCCGTAACGAAATCCGCGTCCGAGGAGGCCAGGAAGCAGATTACCTTGGCTTGGTCAGATGCCTCGGCCACCCGCCTTAGTGGCGTCGCATTGAGCTGGGACGCCTGGGCCTCGGGTGAGCGCTGGTTCCAATGCGGCCTGATCCGTTCCGTCAGCGTAAGGCTGGGGGCGATCGCATTGATGTTGATGCCGAACGGGCCGAGTTCGAATGACAGCTTACGGGTGAAGGCGATGATGCCACCCTTGGCGGCGGCGTAGGCGCTGCCGCTGACCGCACTGGTGCCGCGACCGGCGATCGAGGCCAGATTGACGATTTTCCCCGATTTCTGCCGTTTCATTACCGGCACGACGGCATGGGTGAACAGAAACGTTCCATCCAGATTGAACTTGATGACTCGCTGCCAATCATCGAGCGAGTGTTCTTCCACGGTCGCGGATGGTTTCGAAATGATCGTGCTGCCACCGACCGCGTTTACGAGGATGTCGACGTGGCCGAAGTCGTTGGTTATACCGTGGATGACAGCGTCTACCTGTGCCTGATCCAACGCATCGCACAGGCGGCCGGAGGCTCGATCGCCTAGCGCTTTGATCGCCGCATCGAGCCGTTCTGGATGGTTATCCACGCAGATCACGGTGGCGCCCTCGCGCGCCATGATCTCGGCCGTGGCTCGACCGATACCGCTCGCTGCCGCGGTGATCAGCGCGATCTTGTCCTTGAAGCGCATCGTTTCCTCCGTTGTCAGTTTAACCGAGCGGCTTGTGCCATGATCTCGATCGCTTCGGGCTGGCGGGAGCGTACTGTGACGCTGGTTGCGCCGGATTCCTCCCAGGCGCGGAACCGTTGCCGGATGCGGTCCGGCGGTCCTACGAGCGATTTCATGTCGACCCATTCATCAGGCACCGCGGCGATGGCTTCTTCCTTGCGGTGTGCAAGATATAGTTCCTGGACACGATCCGCCGCTTCGCCGAAGCCGCGGCGAATCATCTGGTCTTTGTGAAAGTTCTTGTCCTTGTGGCCCATTCCGCCGACGTATAATGCGACCTCCGGCTTCAACCGAGCGAGTGCTGCTTTTACGTCGTCGGCGACTTCGACATGGATTGTGGCCTGGATGTCGAAATTCTTCAGGCTCTTGTTGTTGCCGGCGCGGCGAAAGCCTTCCTGCAACCAGGGGCCGTACTCCTCCATGCAGCCGGGGACGAAGCCCATCGGCAGCCAGCCGTCGGCGATTTCCGCTGTCAGCTTCACGGTCGATTCGCTGCCGGTCGCCAAGTAGATCGGAATGTCGGGGTTCATATGGAGGATGGATTTCAAGGGCTTGCCGACGCCGGCCGCACCCTCGCCGGTGTAGGGAAGACTGATTTCCCGTCCTTCGTGCGTCACCGGGTCCTGCCGCTGGAAGATCTTGCGCATGATCGCGACGTAGTCCTTCAGGCGGTAGTATGGCCGTCCCCAGGGTTGTCCGTACCAGCCTTCGACGATCTGCGGCCCGGAGACGCCGATTCCTGCTATGAACCGGCCACCGCCGGCCAGAGCATCCACGGTCCCCGCGCACATTGCGGCGTTGGCGGGTGTGCGGGCGGCTAGTTGCATAATGCCAGTGCCCAGACGGATCTTTTTGGTAACCGCCGCAAGGAATGCCAATGGCGTTACGGCGTCCGAACCATACGCTTCTGCCGACCAGACCGAGTCGTAACCAAGTTCCTCGGCGCGCTGGACGAGTGCTACGGGCAAGTCCATTTGAGCTTTCGAATATCCGATGGACAGACCTAGTTTCATGTCGCACTCCTGTGGGGAATCGGTATTACGAGGTTTTCTCTTAGAGTCGCGCCGGTGTAGTCTTTGTGGTTCACGAACTCCATGTATGTCCCCGGAACGTGAGTCGCCGCGATCACGAACCCACCATCGCAGACGCCGGTGGTGAACCATTCCTCCAGGCCGTCCGCGACTTCCCTGGGACCGCCGATGAAGGCGCTGAATTAGACGAAGTCCCTCAGCGTTGGATTACGAATTCCACTTGCTTTCAGCACGCGGTCGCGCATTGACCGGGTTCCCGAAATACCGTCCAGCCATGACCATCTGCCGCATTGCATTTGTTTCCCTAACCGGTGGCGGCTTGTTCTTTTTTTGCCATACGCTGCTTGAGTTGTTCCGGGGTCATCCGGACGATGTCTTCGTTCTGGTGTGCGTACAGATCGTATTGTTCTGTGTCGAGGTCTTCCAAAACGATCCTGCCGTTGAGGACATCCTGCTTCCATGCGTCCTGCGTTGCCTGGCGGCCGTGGAACTCTGGCATAACCTCACGCGCGAACAGATCCAGGCTTTCGCAGATATCCTGATGCGACGTTTTGCCAGCCTGGTTCAGCAGGATCACCTGATCTACATGTGCCTCCTCAAATTGGCGCAGACGGCGCCGGATCGTTTCGGGCGATCCGATCAGGCCGTTCCGTAGTGCGGCCTGAGCCTTTTCGGTATGCCGCCAGTCCTGGTACTCGCGCCACAGATCGCCCTTGCCGGGGGCGTCGACACCCTTTCGGCCGTAATACGACAGGGCGAAAATGAAGAATGTCCAGCCGGCGGCCTTTTCTAACGCCTCTTCATCCGTGGGGGCACACATGAACCCGTTGACGATCGCTACGTTCGGATTGGTGGCGTAGTCCGTCAGCCGCCGTGGTTGATGCAGGTACATGTTATAGTATTTGTGGACCCATGCCCGCGCCGCGTCAGGCGAAACGAAACTGAATCCGAGAGCGCCCATGCCCCATTGTCCGGCCTCGCCAATCGTGCGGATATTGGAACACGCCACCCACAGCGGCGGATGCGGCTTCTGATACGGTTTCGGCACGACATTGCGCGCTGGGAAATCATGATATTTGCCGTGGAACTCCCAACTATCGCGTGTGAACATGGGGATGATGGCCTGCACAGCCTCTTCCCACCGGTCTCGCTTTTCGCGGACCCGGACGCCGAACGGGTGCAGTTCCGCGGGACCCGCGCCTTCGCCCATGCCCAGTTCCACTCGGCCGCCGGAGATCTGATCCAGTGTTGCCACACGCTCCGCCACCCGGTGCGGCTGGTTGGTGGTCAGCTGGATGATACCGTGACCGAGCCTGATGCGCTTGGTGCGCTGGCTGGCGGCGGCGAGGAAGACTTCGGGGGCGGAGGAATGGGAGTACTCTTCCAGGAAGTGATGCTCGACTTCCCACATGTAATCATAGCCCAACCGATCGGCGAGTTCTACCTGCGCCAGAGAGTTCTGGAATAGCTCGTACTCGCTGGTCGCGGTCCACGGGCGGGGCAACTGATGTTCGTAGAAAACACCGAATTTCATCGACTTTCTCCCTTTGGGTCACGCTTGCACCCGACCTAGCGAAGGTCAAGGTTGCGCCGGCCCCGGCAGGCGCCTACCTTAACCGGAACGATAAACCACAGGGGAGACGAACCATGAACATGCGCGCTGCGCTAGCGTTGTCTTGCGGACTTTTGGCGGCGACGCCTGCCCTGGCCAGCCTCCACGACATCCTGATCGGGCTGGATCAGAAGATCACCTATGACGCCAACGGACAGGTAAACGGCGCGCCCGGCAATGACGCGGTGTTGATCATGGACATCTCCAACCCTGCCAAGCCGCGCATCCGAGCGTCGTTGCCGCTGATGAATTCGCTGCTGGGGCCACCGACGAATTTGCAGATCACGGCGGACGGGAAGTTGGGGCTCGTTGCGAACTCCGTGGTGATGAACAAGGATGGCGCTGCCTGGAAAACCGCGCCGGACAATAAGCTGTTCGTCATCGACATGAACGCCAATCCGCCGAAATTGATCGATACCGTCACCGTGGGGATGCAGCCGTCCGGCATGGCGATTTCGCACAAGGGCGACCTGGCGCTGATCGCCAATCGCAACGGCAAGAGCGTTTCGGTCTTGTCCATCCAGAATGGTTCGGTGAGGTCGTTGGGCGACGTCCCGATGGAGCAGGAAGCAGCGGCGGTGGTCATCGCCCCGGACGGCAAGCGCGCCTTTGTGTGCCTGAACCTGGTCAACAAGATCGCCGTACTGACAATCGACGGCCAGAAGGTGACCTATGACAAGTCGATGGACATTCCGTCCGCGATCAATCCTTACAACGTCGATATCACGGCGGACGGCAAATACGTCGTTGCGTCCAACACCGGCGGAACGAAAAATAATGGCGACGCCGAGGTAGTCATCGAGGCCACCGGGCCGCATCCGCACGTTGTCGACATCATGAGCCCGGGCAATGGGCCCGAAGGCTTCGCCATATCGCCCAACGGCAAAACCGCTGTGGTCCCGCTGTTACTTGGTTCCGGCGCGAAAGAGAGCGACTGGTTCAAAGTCAAAGGCGGCGAGCTGGTGGTCATGTCCGTCGTACCGAACGGCAAGCTGACCGTAACCGGCAAAGCCCCGCTGGGTGCGCTGCCGGAGGGCGTGGCCTATAGTCCGAACGGCGATTATGTCTACGTCGGGAACTATGTGGACAAGGATTTGCAGGTGTTTCACCTGGTCGACGGGAAACCCGTCCAGGTTGGCCCGAACATGAAATTGCCCGGTCAGCCTGCTTCGATGCGTGGTTTGGCGCGCTAGGGCAAAATGCTCTAGGCTAGCGATATAAGGGAGGGGACTTACCATGAAGCTGGCATTTTTCGATGACTTCAAACTGGGTGTCGTCAAGGGCGACGCGATTTATGACGTCTCGGCTGTGGTGAAGGACACTCCACATGTCGGGCCGGGCGACCTGATCAGCGGCCTGATCGCCAACTTCGATGCCTATCGCGCCAAGCTAGCAGCGGCAACGACTGGGTCCGGCACGCCGTTGGCGAAAGTCCGCATCCGGCCGCCGCTGCCGAAGCCCGGCAACATCGTCTGCATGGCGGTAAACTACATGGAAGACGGGACGTTGGCGAAGCCCGCGCCGATCAACGCCTTTCACAAGGCGGCCACGGCGATCATCGGGCCGAACGATACGATGGTGCTACCCGACGTGCCGGCAACGATCTTCGAGGGCGAGGCCGAGATGGCACTGGTCATCGGCAAGCGCGCAACGAAAGTGGCCGCCGCCGACGCAATGGACTATGTGTTTGGTTACATCAACTTCGTCGATGGGTCGGCACGCGGCCTGCTGCCGGCCGGCAATGTGTTCTTCCAGATGAAGTCGCGCGACACGTTTGCTCCGATTGGTCCTTATCTGGTCACGAAGGATGAGATCGAGGACCCGCAGAAGCTGCCGATCAAGCTGTGGGTCAATGGCGAATTGAAACAATCGTTCAACACCGACGACATGGCGCACAACATTGCTCGGTGTATTGAATGGGCGACGTCGATCCATACCCTCGAACCGGGGGACATCCTGGCCACCGGCACCAACCATCGCGGGCTGTCCAGCTTCATGGACGGGGATACCGTGGAACTCGAGACGCAGGGGCTTGGCAAACTCAGCTTCAAGATTCGCGACGAATTGAAGCGGACCTGGTCGCGGGAAACTCGTTTGGACCGGCAGAAGAAGAACGAGGAAGGTCCGACGCACCAGCTTACCGGTAAATACGCGAAGATGGCGTGACAGCCTACCTGGTTGTGCGAGCGGTCGTTGCTGATCCGGCGGACCGCGCGCCGTTCGATCACTGGTATCGGACGGAACATCTGCCGGATGCGGTGAAGGCGTTCAACGCGG
The DNA here is from genome assembly GCA_028291505.1 of Rhodopila sp. Lineage (GTDB taxonomy): Bacteria > Pseudomonadota > Alphaproteobacteria > Acetobacterales > Acetobacteraceae > Rhodopila. The sequence goes on from JAQGHW010000040.1 coordinate 10,850, forward strand.
TGTCGGCGATGCGTGGATGGAGCACGATCGATCCAGCCGTCCATACCGCGTACTACCGGTTCGACACCCTGGACGCGGTGCGGGCGATCGGCGAAGGTTCCGCGATCAAGGCGCTGATCGCCGAGTTCGACCGGATGTGGGACACGCGAGTCGTGCGAACCCGGGATATTCTTCCGATCGCAGACGAACTGAAAGGATGACCCATGGCAGACCCTGAAATCGCCGCACTGCGGGACGTTATCGCCGCCCGGCCGCGGGCGACGGAAATCGCGCAGATGCGACTGGATGCGGACGCGCGTGGCAAGGCGTTCAAGCTACCTGCCGACGTGACGGTGCAGGCGGTCGATGCAAACGGTGTGAAGGCGGAATGGACATCCACGCCGGATGCCGATCCATCCAGTGCCATCCTGTATCTGCACGGCGGCGGCTACGTCATCTGCTCACTGGAGAGCCACCGGCACCTGGTGGCCGAGGTCGGGCGCGCGGCCGGAACGCGAACTCTGGCGATCGATTACCGGCTGGCGCCGGAACATCCGTTTCCGGCTCCGGTGGAAGACACGGTCGCGGCGTATCGGTATTTGCTGGACAGTGGGATCGGGCCGAACCGCATCGCGCTTGCCGGGGACAGTGCAGGCGGCGGCCTGGTGGTGGGCGCTCTGTTGGCAATCCGGGAGGCTGGGTTGCCGCTGCCGGCGTGCGGCTGGTGCATCTCCCCTTGGGTGGATATGGAGGCGCTGGGCGCATCGTTTGTTGATCGAGCCGCTACCGATCCGACGGTGCAGAAGGCAACGATCCTGATGATGGCGGGATGGTATCTCGGGGGCGCCGATCCACGGCACCCGCATGCCGCGCCGCTCTATGGCGACCTGCGGGGACTGCCTCCGTTGCTGATTCAGGTTGGATCAGTGGAGACCTTGTTGGATGATTCGATGGCCCTGGCGCGGACGGCCGGGGTGGCGGACGTGCCGGTCGACTTGCAGATTTGGCCGGAAATGATCCACATCTGGCATATTCATTTTCCGATGCTGTCGGCTGGACGCCGAGCGATCGCGGCGGGTGGGTCTTTCGTGCGGAACGCTATTCGCCGGGAGTAGATCGGACGGCCTGCGTGAGGGCTTCGGGCTCCTGTCCGGACATTATCCTGGCGGCGTGGGCCGGATCGATGGCCTGCACCCAGCGACCCACCACCAGTGTCGCCACGATGTTGCTTGTCAGGTTGGTCGCCGCTCGGATTTCGGCCATGAAACGATCGACGCCGACGATCAGGGTTAAAGCGGCCACCGGAAGAACGCCCAGCGCCGGCATGGTGGCGGCGAGGGCGATGAAGCCTCCGCCGGTTACGCCCGCGGCGCCTTTGGAGGTGAACAGCATCACCAACAGCATGCCGAGCTGTTGCGTTAGCGAAATTGGTGTGCCGGTGGCATGCGCCATGAACAGCACCGCCATGCTCATGTAGATCGCGGTGCCGTCCATGTTGAACGAGAAGCCGGTTGGCATGACCAGGCCGACGACCTCTTTCTCGCAGCCCAGGGCTTCCAGTTTCTCCATTGAGCGAGGGATCATCGTTTCGGCGGAGGTGGCGGCGAAAACGAATAGTATTTCTTCTTTGAAATGGTTCAGCACCTGCCAGAGGCGGAAGCCGGCGAGGCGAAGAACGCCGCCCAGCACCAGGATCACGAACAGGGCGCTGACGAGATAGACCGAGGCGACGAGCTCCCCAAGATCCATGATGGTTGATATTCCGTATCGGCCGATGGTGAACGCCATCGCACCGAATGCGCCGATCGGAGCGAAAACCATGATCAGGCGGACCATGCGGAACAGAGCGTGGGAAACCAGGTCCAGGATGTCCACCAGCGGCCGGGCGCGGGGGCCGAGGTGACATAGCGCGAGGCCGAACAATACCGCCAGAAACAACACCGGCAGCACGTTGCCCTTGGCGAACGGATCGATAAACGTATCGGGAATGATGTTGATCAGGAAGTCGGTGATCGTCATGTGCGACGCGCCGGCGATATAGCCTGCCACGGCATGGGGGTCGAGGGTCGCGGGATCGGCGTGGATGCCGACGCCGACGGGCCAGACATTGCCGACGATCAGGCCGATGATCAGCGCGAGGGTGGACATTGCTTCGAAGTATATCAGCGCTTTGAGTCCGACGCGGGCAATGCGGCCGATATCGGCCATTGTCGCGAGGCCGACCACGACCGTCGTGAATATCACCGGCGTCACGACGACCCTGATCGCCTTGACGAAGCCGTCGCCGAACGGTTTCAGCTGGACGGCGAGGTGGGGGTAGAAATACCCCGTGAGTGCGCCGGCCACGACTGCCAGCAGGACTTGTACGTAGAGTTTGCGAAGCAGGCCGATGCGGAGGACCGGACGACCCATGCTGACCGGATGGCCGGGTTGGTCGCCGTGGGCAAGAACCGCCATTGGTTACTCCGTGGGTTGTTGTCTTGCGCTTTTCTGGAGCGCTCCGGGTGGGGGCGCGGGGGGCCGTTCCGTTGTGTCCGAGCTATACTAACCCGCGAAATCAATGACGCATCGCGGCTTCGGTGTCATGACTGGTCTGCAACGGCTTTCCCCTGTTGAAACTAAAGACATGGGTGGCCGGGCCAAGCCCAGCCATGACACAAATAGAGTTAGCGTGTTGGTATTATCGTTGCCGTGCGGCGACGGTTGGCCCGGACGAGCCGGGCCATGACGATTTCCTAACTCTCCCGGTGACCCGGTGGGTCATTCGGCGGCGATGCGGGCTTCCCCAGCTACCTTGGCCTTGACTACGACCTTGATGGCGTCGTCGATACGGTCTTTTGCGTAGCGTAGCGCGGTCGGTAGATCGGCCAATGGGAAGGTGTGAGTGTGGATCTTCGTTGCGTCGAAACGCTTTTGGCGCATGAAGGCCTCGGCACGGTGTGTGGCACTCTTGCCCTCGCCGCGGATGCCGTAGAGATAGATGTTGTTGCGAACGATATGGGCGATGTCGATCGTTGCTGGTTCATGGGGGAAGGCGGCCAGGCAGATGCGGCCGCCGCGGTTCAGCATCTGCGCTGCCTCGTTGACGCCGTTGGGGCCGCCTGAGCACTCGATGACGTAGTCGACACCCTTGCCGCCGTTGAGGCGACGGACGGCTGTGACCGCGTCCTCCGAGCGGGCGTTGATGACATGGTCGGCGCCGAGTTCGAGGCCCATCTTCAGGCGGTTGTCGCGTGTGCCGGTCAGGAAGACCGGCGATGCGCCCAGCGCCTTGGCGACGGCGACCGCCATCAGGCCGATCGGGCCGGGTCCGGTGACCACCACGCTTTCGCCGGCTACCAGGCCGCCCAGCTCAGTCAGGCCGTACATCGCGGTGCCGGCGGTCACCACCAGGGTGGCTTCTTCGTCGGACATCTCGTCTTCGATATGGATCAGCGTGTTGATGTGGTTGACGGCATATTCCGCGAAACCGCCGTCGGTGGTGAAGCCGTTGGCGCGGTGGCCCTTGTTCACGTCGCCATAGTTCAGGCCGTAGTTGTGGCAGGACGTGTACATGCCTTCGCGGCACCGCTTGCACTGGCCGCAGCCGGCGTGGATCTCGACGGTGACGCGGTCGCCGATGGTATATTCATCGACGCCGGCGCCCAGCGCCACAACGGTCCCCATATATTCGTGGCCGGGCGTGAACCGTTTGTTGAACGGCATGCCGCCTTCGATCATCGCCGGCGGGCCGTTATAGATGATCTCCAGGTCGGTCGCACAGATCGCCACCGCATCGATCCGAACCAGCACTTCGGCGCGGTTGGGCACCGGCGTTGGCTTTTCCGAAAAGCTGAGTTGACCGGGATCGCCCAGAACCCAGGCCTTCATCGTGTCCGGGATCGGGAATTCCGGCGCGGTCTTTACGTTGGGATGGCTATACATCGGCGTCTCCTGGTTCGGTTGGGTCAAGCGTATTGGCCGCAGCGGTGCGGGGAAGTTCAACCTGTCAAAAGCGTTCGGTCAACACCACCGCGCGACCTGGCGGGAGTTGCGGTCAGCCCTGTAGCACGCTATCGCCGACGACGAGTTAACGCGATTTAAGGGGAAAACGCCAATGGATGTTCGTTTTGATGACCGGGTGGCGATCGTCACCGGTGCGGGAGCCGGCCTGGGCCGCCAACATGCGCTGCTGCTGGCCTCCCGCGGCGCCAAGGTCGTGGTGAACGATCCGGGCGGATCGGTGGACGGCACCGGGGGCGCCAATGCGGCGGCGGACGCGGTGGTGGCGCAGATCAAGGCGGCCGGCGGCGAAGCGGTGGCCAGCTATGCCTCGGTGGCGGAGGAAGAGGCGGCGCAGAGCATCATCGATACGGCGGTGAACACATGGGGCCGGCTGGATATCCTGGTCAACAACGCGGGCATCCTGCGCGACAAGGCGTTCAACAACATGACGATGGAGGACTACGAATTCGTCAACCAGGTGCATCATTTCGGTACCGTGTATTGCATCAAGGCGGCGTGGCCGATCATGCGCAAGCAGTCGTACGGGCGAATTGTCGTTACCACGTCCGGGTCCGGCACGGTTGGCAACTTTGGTCAAGCCAATTATGGCGCGGCCAAGATGGCGGTGAACGGGCTGATCAACGTGCTGCGGCACGAGGGTGCGAAGTACAATATTCGGTGCAATGCGATCTCGCCCTCGGCTTACACGCGGATGACCGAATCGTTGCTGCCGCCTGATATCGCGCCCTGGATGAAGCCGGAACTGGTGTCCCCGGCCGTCGCCTGGTTGTGCAGCGAGGAATGCGATCAGAATGGCGAGATCATCGCGGCCACCGCGGGCGGCTATGCGCGGGTGCAGTATTTCGTCACCGAGGGGGCTCAGTTCGACCCGGCCGAACCGGTGACGATCGAGATGGTTCGCGAGTCGCTCGGCAAGATTCGTGATTTGTCCACCGCCAAGCCGTATTTCGGCATGATGGGCAACGTGGTGGAGAAGCTGCGGGAGATGGGGCGGATCAAGTAGTCCGGACGGTGGAGGCCGCCAATATATCTGGTTTCCAATCGGTTTGAATCCTGAGTAGAGTGGCCTGCGGAGCATGCCCCAGAGAGTAGCGCCCGCAGGGAGGACACAATGGGACAGACCGCTGCGGCCACCGGATGGACGTGGGTAAGGGACATCACGCGATACCAATGGATGGTGTTCCTGATCGCCTGGCTAGGGTGGTCGCTGGATAACACCGACTTCAACCTGTTTTCCCTGGTGCTGCGCCCGGCGATGACGGAACTGCTTGGTGGCAACCCCACCGCGGCGGATATTGGCCGTGTTGGTGGGATTCTCAGCATGACGGGGCTGCTGGGCTGGGCGCTGGGTGGTTTCGCTTTCGGTATTGTCGGGGATTACTTCGGCCGGGTGCGGACCCTGATGTTGAGTGTGGCACTGGTTGCCGTGTGCACAGCGCTGCAAGGGTTCACCCACAGTACGGTCACCTTTGGCATCTGCCGGTTTCTGACCGGGGTCGGCACCGGGGCGGAGGTCGTTCTGGGCATTCCCCTGGTGGCCGAGGCGTTCGCGGATGTGCATCGCGCGAAGGTGCTAGGCGTCATGATGACCGGCGGCGGCTTCGGTAGCCTGATCGGCGGCCAACTCTATGCTATTGTCGGGCCGTACGGCTGGCGGTACGTGATGTTCGCCGGGGTGTTGCCGGCGATTATCCTGATTTTGCTGCGCCGCGGGCTGGACGAGCCGGAGCATTTCCGGGCTGTGCATGCCAGGCGCGCGGCAATCCGAGCGCAGGGGGAACAGTCGCGGGAGGATAGAGAGTATATGCGGTTCGCGCCGGCTCAGTTGTTCTCACCGGGACTGCGCTACAGCACTTTTATTGGGGTATTGTTCTGCGTCGGCACCCTGCTGGCGATCTGGACGAGCCAGATCTGGCTGCCGACGATCCAGGGTCAGTTGCTGGCGAAACAAGGCATTACCGGGCCGGCGGCGGCACCGTTCATCGGGCACGGCATGACGTTGTGGGGACTGGGCGGGATCATCGGCTATGCAACGTTCGGCTTCATTGCCGACGTGGTGGGCCGGCGGGCAACGATCATCTTCTACAACGTCGGGACGATCGTGGCGGGGCTGTATATGTATCTGTGGCTTGATACGTATGACCTGTATCCGTATCTGCTGCCGATATTCGGGTATTTTGTGTTCGGGGTGTTTTCCGGTCATGCGGTTTACCTGCCGGAATTGTTCCCGACACATGTGCGGGCAACGGCGGTGTCGTTCTGCAATGGTTCCGGCCGGGTGATCACCAGCTTCGGGCCGCTGATCGCCGGCTTGCTTGCCGGGTCGCTGAATGGCGCGTTCAATCAGGCGACGGCGGTGATGACGTGCTTCGCCGGCCTGAGCATCATTGCGGCATTGCTGGGGCGCGAGACGAAGGATGAGGGGCTGCCGGAGTAGTTCGTGCTATCGTGCGACCGCATCATCAGGAGAGGTTGTGTGATCAAGTCGTTGGCTGCCGGGGTGTTCGCGCTGGGCTTTGGGGTGGCGCATGCCGATAGCGCCGTCCGGGTGTTGCCGCCGCCAGCGGTGGATGTGACGCAAGGTGGCGGGGGCTTGGAGACGGCGGTGTTTTCGGGCGGCTGCTTCTGGGGGGTGCAAGGCGTATTCGAGCACGTGAAGGGGGTCACACGGGCGGTCTCTGGCTACGCCGGCGGCCACGTCGCGAACCCTGATTATGAGCAGGTCAGTTCGGGTCTTACCGGTCACGCGGAGTCAGTCCGCGTGACCTTCGATCCGGCGCTGGTCAGCTACGGCACGCTGTTGCGGATTTTCTTCTCGGTGGCGTTGGACCCCACCGAGAAAGATCGCCAAGGTCCAGACTGGGGCACGCAATATCGTTCGGAGTTGTTTGTGAGCGGGCCGGAGCAGGAGAGGGTCGCGAAGGCCTATGTGGCGCAGCTTGAGGCGGCGCACGCGTTCAGCCGGCCGATTGTCACGCGTATCGATCCAGCCGGTCCGTTCTATCCGGCGGAGGCGTATCATCAGGACTATCTGGATTTGCATCCCGATGCGCCTTACATCGCGATCAATGACATGCCGAAGGTGCAGGCGCTGCGGACTTTGTTTCCGGAGAGCTGGCAGCCGACGCCAGTCAAGGTTGGTAAACTGGCGTCGGGGGACTGAGGTTTATTCGTTCAGGAACGTTTCGAATTCTGCCTTGTAGTCTGGGTGCCAACGGGAAAGTGCGGGGCGGTTCTGCGTGATGTCCCGGGCGGCCCACAGGATGCGGCGGTTGTCGATCGCAGTGGTCACTTCGTTGTCCGGGCAGATGATATAGAAGTCGCCTTGGTTCATGCGGTCGATCAGCATGTCCACCACCTGATCCGGGGTCCATGCGCCGGGCGGCTTTTCGGTGCGGTTGCCGCGGGTCATGGCGGTGAAGGTTGAGCCGGGCACCAGCAGATGTGCGGAGATGCGGGCGCCTTCCTCATTCCGCAGACTGTGGGCGAGTGCCTCGGTTATCACTTTCACGCCGGCCTTGCTGACGTTGTAGGCGGTGTCGCCCGGCGGGCAGGTGATTCCTTGTTTCGATCCCGTATTGACGATGGCGCATTCGTTACGCTGCGCCAGCATCGACGGGGTGAAGGTCTGCACGCCGTTGATGACGCCCCACAGATTGACCTCCAGCACGCGGCGCCAGCGGTCGATGTGCTCGTAAGGGCCGCCGCCGGGTGCGGTGCCGGCGTTGTTCATCAGGACGGCGACCTCGCCGAAGCGGGCGTATGCGGCGTCACGCAGGGCCTGGACCGACGCGAGTTGGCTGACGTCGGTTGGTACGGTCAGCACGGCGTCCTTTCCGGATGGCGACGCGGCGGCGACCTGCTCGGCGGCACTCTGTAGTGCCTCCGGCGACAGGTCCGCGAGGCACACCTTGAGGCCCATCGTGGCGAACCGGGTGGCGGCGGCGAGGCCGATGCCGCTGGCCGCACCCGTGATGACGGCCACGCGGCCGGGGTGAAGGGCGGGATGTTCGGTCATGTTGAAACTCCTTGTCAGGTGTGGGACTTCCCGATCGTCATGTTCACGGGTATATAGCGGTTGGATCGTCGGGCATGGGTTGTGGGCTCGACGGCTATCTGGAGGAATACAGCATGGAACATGAACGGCAGCACTATGTGAACGGAGCGTGGGTCGATCCGTTGCAACCCAGCTTGGTGGACGTGGTCGATCCGTCAACTGAAGAGGCGTTCACGAAGATCGCCGTTGGTGGTCCCAAGGATGTAGATCGGGCGGTCGCCGCGGCGCGGGCGGCGTTTCCGTCGTTTTCCCGGACGTCCCGGAAGGAGCGGCTGGATCTTCTGCGTGCCATTCTATCCGAGTACAACAAGCGGCGCCAGGATATCGCCGAGACGCTGGCCCGGGAAATGGGTGCTCCGGTGAAGTTCGCGCTGCAGGCTCAGTCCGGGACCGGGACGGCGCATCTGACGCGGATGATCGAGGTGCTGGAGAATTACAAATTCGAGTATGTCGAGGGGTCTACCCTGATCGCGCGGGAGCCGATTGGCGTGGTTGGATTGATCACGCCGTGGAACTGGCCGATCAACCAGATCGTCTGCAAGGTGGCACCGGGGATCGCAGCGGGCTGCACGATGGTGCTGAAGCCGTCGGAAGTGGCGCCGCTGAATGCGATCATCTGGTCGGAAGTCATGCACGCCGCGGGGGTGCCGGCGGGCGTCTACAACATGGTGCAAGGGGAGGGCGCCGTGGTTGGCGGTGCCATGTCCGCGCATCCGGACATCGATATGATGTCGTTCACCGGTTCTACGCGCGCCGGCATTCTGGTGGCTCAGGCGGCGGCGACGACGGTGAAACGAGTTTCGCAGGAACTGGGTGGCAAGTCGGCGAATATCCTGCTGCCCGATGTGGATTTCCAAACCGCCGTCACCAAGGGCGTGCTTGGGATGATGGGCAACAGCGGGCAGTCGTGCAATGCGCCGACCCGCATGTTCGTTCCGGCCGATCGGCAGGATGAGGTGAAGGCGATTGCCAAGGCGGCGGCCGAAAGGGTCGTGGTGGGCGGCGTGAACGATGCCGGCACGACGATTGGGCCGGTGGTCAGCGAGGTGCAATACAACAAGATCCAGCGCCTGATCCAGGCCGGCATCGACGAGGGAGCGGAAGTGGTGACCGGCGGGCCGGGTCGGCCGGAAAACCTCAACCGGGGTTATTTCGTTCGGCCGACGGTGTTTGCCGGGGTTCGAAACGATATGACCATCGCTCGGGAGGAAATCTTCGGGCCGGTACTGTCGATCCTGCCTTATAAGGATGAGGCGGATGCGGTTCGTCTGGCGAATGATACGATCTACGGCCTGGCGGCTTACGTGCAGTCCGGCGATCTGCAGCATGCTCGGCGGGTGGCGGCGGAGATGCGGGCTGGCAACGTGTTCGTCAATTATCCAGCCAGCGACACCGCTGCTCCGTTTGGCGGATACAAGCAGTCTGGCAATGGTCGCGAGTATGGCAAGTGGGCGCTGGACGAATTCATGGAGATCAAGGCGGTGATCGGCTACGAAGCGGCGTGATGGAGATGCGTCCGGGGAGGTTGCGGCCTCCCCGGCGCTTCCGGAGCATTTTCAGCCTGACTTTAAACAGTCAGCATGCTGTGGCCATTGTTTTCACGAGCAACTTTGTCAGCCGGACTGTTCCAGTCAGGCTGACGTTGCTCTAGTCCGGCATGAAGTTCATGGCGACGCCGTTGATGCAGTATCGCTGATGGGTCGGCGGCGGGCCGTCGGGAAATACGTGGCCGAGGTGGCTGCCGCAGCTGGCACAATGGACCTCTGTTCGGATCATGCCGTAGCTTCGGTCGACCGTGGTTTCGACGGATCCCTCGATCGGATCATTGAAGCTCGGCCAGCCTGTGCCGCTTTCGAATTTCAGTTTCGTTTCGAACAGCGGGGAGTCGCACCCGGCGCAGGTGAACTGGCCCGGCCGCTTTTCCACGAGCAGCGCGCAGCTGCCGGCTGCCTCGGTGCCGTGTGATCGCATCACATAGAACTGCTCCGGAGTCAGCAGACGGCGCCACTCCGCGTCGCTGCGCGTGACTGGATAGGTTTTCTCCAACATCGGTTTGGTCTCCTTTCGCTGCGCCATGTTACATCGCTTCTGGTGAATCGCGCTACAAGCGGCGTTCTGACTTTGATCGTGGCGGCGGAGTGGGTGAACGGCGATGCTTCGACGGGGGCTGCTTTGTTGCGTACCCGTTGTGCTGGCGGGTGTGTCCCGGGCAGAGTCATGCCAGCGGCCGAAGTATTGACTGTTCGTCGAACTGGCGGGCCGCTGGTTATTGATTTCGCACGCAGCCGCCACTCCAACCCTGCGCGCATACCAGTCAACCCTTCGGGCCGCTGGTATCAGTCCCGGTGCAAATTTATGCGGCGATGACGTTCAGGCCCGCGCTGAAGCGGGTGCTGGCGGCGTATCGTGACGCCGGCGGCTCCGCGGTTGCCGTTTACAGTCGGCAAGGGCATGGACCCGGCGAACCAGATGGGGCCGCTGGCGAACGAACGCCGCATCGCCGCGATCGAGACACTCGTTACTGATGCGAACGCCAAAGGTGCCAGAGTCACCACCAGAGGCACGCGTATCGGCAATCGTGGATACTACTTCCCGCTGACGGTCGTCGCGGATGTCCCCGACGATGCGCAGGCGATGCGGGAGGAACCATTCGGTGCGCTTGCCTTGCTGAGCCGCGTGCGGAGCGATGCGCGTGCCGCTGGTATTATCGCAGCCGGCGATGACGTTGGTGCATTCCCGTCATGGCCGGCCATCGAGGCAGGTGACGCGCTCGGCGCGCTTACGGCGAGCGGAGGGCGAACCGTGCCGAGGCCGATCGATAGGCATTGAGCGATCGTCCAGGCGCCGCCGCGCCTGTCGGGCCGACTGCCAGGGGAATGATGTGCGGTGAGCCCTGGTGCATCGGTGCAAATAGCGATGCGTGGCCGACCGGTGATCCCCATAGGGTCGAGACGGCGGCTGGCTGGGTCAATCCGGCCAGCCTCTGCTCCTCGGGCAGCACGGCGTACACGCGGCGGCCGTACTCCGCCCCGATGTCGGGCGTGGCGGAATGATACAGTTCCACCGCCTTCGGCCAGGAGTTCGTCTTCTCGTAAAGCTGCGTCAGAAACCTTGCGCCGTAGTCGGCGTTCGATGCGGGATCGAAGGCCATGGCCATGTCGGGGAAGGCATTCGGGTGGTAGACGAGACTGATCTGCATGCAGCCGACATCGATCGACCTGGCGGCGTGCGAGCGCATTGATATGGCTGCGGCCACGGCCTCGGCCTTGTTTTCGTAGAAGCTGCCCTGGCCGTCGATGTTGATGGTCCAGGGCCAGGGGTTGAACGTGCCCGAAGCCTCATCCCGGCGGCCGCTTTCTACCCGGGCGATCGCCGCCAGCAGGTGCGGCGGGATGGCATGGGCCCGTTCGGCGGCCGCGATCGCCTGGCGGCACATCGCGCCGGCGGCCGCGCCGATGAGCGGCATGGTGCCCGCGAGCACGCGGCATGGTGCCAGCAAGACCAGCAGGATAAGGATTGTCCGCCCGTTCATGCCTCCGTTCTACGGGCCAAAGATGAACGAAAGGTTATTATCGCCGGCTGCTTCCAACAATGTTTCGCATACTGGCGCACCTGGGGTGCGGGCAAATGGGCCGCTGGTATTACTCCTCGCTCCGCAGAAGCAGGGTCAGCGAGTCCGGCAGGAAGCTCAGTGATGCCTGATCCTTCGGACACATCCCGTCGGGTCCCACTGCTCGGCACCAGGTCGGTGGTGTGGGCTGACTTGGGTTGCCGAAGCGGGTCACGATGGATTGGCGGAGCCCGGCCGGTTCGCCGCTACGGCGGCCACTGAAGACGTAGCTGATCTCGGTCACACCGTGTCCGGCGGACAGGGCGACGTGCAAACGGCCATCCCTCGTGGTGGCTGTGATCGCCTGCGGCGTGTCGCTGACCGCGTAGCCCTGGGCCGCCAACCGAGCGACGACCTCTGGCCCCGGCATGCCGAGGCGGAGGCCGATGATATCAACACCCGCGGCGTCGAACCCGTGGGCCGGGGCCGTCACCAGAAGCGCCGCGATTGCTGTCGCCGATGCTAAACGTCGCATTGTCCACCGCGTCCTGTTGCCTGGCGGCATTGTCGCGGGGAAACCTTAAAGGCGGATTAACATCGTCCGTGTGTCGACGCGTCTCGTTCGGCATGGTGGTCCGGGCGTTTGGCAGCCGGCGTGCGCTTCGCACTCGCAGCCCGAAGGCGGCGGGCGAGAGGCGCGGCGTCGGTACGACGTGATTGTCAGATATAGTTTTCGATCGTTTCAGCCATAGACCTTGGTGACGGTATGAACTCGGGCAGCCTTGCGCGTCCTGCGCGGTAGGCGTCTTCCATGCACCCGAAGCTATCGGGTGAGACGTAGATGGGTTCGGCCATATTTTCCGAGTTGATCTCCCATATGAAGGGAGCGACACCTCGCCTGGCTCGTCGTACGACCACCTTGATCAAGAGCTCTTCTTTGGTAAGCCTCATGGG
>JAQGHW010000041.1 GCA_028291505.1 Rhodopila sp.
CGTGTAGATCGTCGTGCCGTTCTGTCGCATCTCCAGGCAGTAGCCGGCGACGATATCCTTGATCGCGGCGTGGACGGCCTGGCCGAAGCCGGCAACATCGAGGTGGTAACTCGCCGCGGTCGACAACCTTGGCGGCGAGGGCATCCGGCCTTCCTCGAGGCCCTTGCTGCTGATCACGCCGGCCGTGTGCGGTGGACGCATCACGTGTTGAAGTGCGGCCGTTTGGTCGATGGTGACGTTCTTCACGCCGGCAAAGATTGCTGATGTCTCGGCATTTGTTGGGACAGCCATGGGAACCTCCTGTGCTTGGTCGGCGCAAACACGGTCGTGAATGCTACCAACGCGGGCTGCATAGGCGTTGTGTTCAACCGCTGGGTGTGAACTACTTCACAATGGCAACAATTACCAAATCCTTCGACATCGCCGAAGTGACCCGTGACCCCCCGCTTGACCGGATACCGCTGGATTGACCAAACTGCATGGAACGGGATCGTCCACAGGCACAGGCCAAGCGCCGGCTGAAAGCCTCTGGCGGCCCGAGGCGTAGAAACAGCGACACCACGAAAGGGAGTGCGATGCCTCAGGTAACCCTGACGGTCAACGGCAAGCAGCACACGGTCGACGTCGAAGGACGCACGCTGCTTGTCGAGTTGCTGCGTGAGAAGTTAGGCCTCACCGGCACTCATATCGGCTGCGACACCAGCCAGTGCGGCGCCTGCGTGGTCCATGTGGACGGAATATCGGTAAAATCGTGCACGCAGCTCGCGCTGCAGGCGGACGGAACCAGCGTCCTGACGATCGAGGGCCTCGCCGAGGCGGACGGCACCCTGCACCCGATGCAGGAGATGTTCCGCGAGCATCATGCGCTGCAGTGCGGGTTCTGTACCCCCGGCATGGTCATGACCGCGGTCGACCTTGTGCAATCGCATCCGGACGGGCTTACGGAGAAGGAAATCCGCGAGGGCCTGGAAGGCAATCTGTGCCGTTGCACCGGTTACCATAACATTGTGAAGGCGATTGCCGCCGCACATCCGTTGATGCACGCCAAAGCGGCCGAATAGACGCCGCGGGCTCATAGGGGGCTAACGACCATGGGATTTCAGGGCATCGGCGCATCCGTTCGCCGGAAAGAGGATGTTCGGTTTCTTAGCGGCAAAGGCAACTACACCGACGACATCAACCGGCCGGGGCAGCTTTACGCCGTTATCAAGCGCTCCGACCGGCCACATGCGAAGATCAATGGGATCGACATCGCAGCGGCCAGCGCGGCGCCCGGGGTGGTGCGGGTTTTCGTTGGCGCGGACCTTGCGGCCGAGGAGATTGGGGGCCTGCCCTGTGGCTGGCAGATCCACAGCAAGGACGGGTCGCCGATGGCCGAACCGCCGCATCCGGTGCTCGCGGTGGGCAAGGTGCGCCATGTCGGCGACCCGGTGGCGGTGGTAATCGCGGAAACCAAGCAGCAGGCGAAGAACGCGGCGGAACTGATCGAGATCGATTATTCCGACCTGCCGGCGGTGGCGAACCTGACTGACGCCGTTGTCCCTGGTGCGGTCGAGGTGCATGACGGCGTTCCCGGCAATATCTGTTACGATTGGGTGATTGGGGACAAGGCTGTGGTGGATGGCGTGTTCGCCGGTGCCGCGCATGTCGTGAAGCTCGACCTGGTCAACAACCGGCTGATCCCGAATGCGATGGAGCCACGGGTCGCGATCGGCGATTTCGATACGTCGTCGGGCGATTTCACGCTGTATACGACCAGCCAGAATCCACATGTGATCCGGCTGCTGATGGGCGCTTTCGTGCTGCATATCCCGGAGAACAAGCTGCGTGTGGTTGCGCCGGATGTTGGCGGCGGGTTTGGTTCCAAGATTTACCATTACGCGGAAGAAGCGATTGTCACGTGGGCCGCGGGCAAGGTGCGCCGGCCGGTGAAGTGGACCTGCGAGCGCAGTGAAAGTTTCATGTCGGATGCACATGGCCGTGACCATGTCAGCACAGCCGAGATGGCGCTGGATGCGGAGGGTCATTTTCTCGGGCTGCGGATTACCACGCTGGCGAACATGGGTGCCTACCTGTCCACCTTCGCGCCGGCGGTGCCGACCTATCTGTACGCCACGCTGCTGGCGGGCGTTTACAAGACGCCGGTGATTTACGTCAACGTGAAGGCGGTGTTCACCAACACCGTGCCGGTGGATGCCTATCGCGGCGCCGGCCGGCCGGAAGCCACGTTCCTGCTGGAGCGGCTGGTCGATGTGATCGCGCACGATACCGGCTTCGACAAGGTCGATCTGCGGCGGAAGAATTTCATTCCGGCCGATGCGTTTCCGTATCAGACACCGGTGGCGCTGCAATACGACAGCGGCGACTATCAGACGACTTTGAGGGTTGCACTGGCGAATGCCGACTGGGAGGGTTTCGAGGCCCGCCGGGCGGCGGCGAAGGGGCGGGGAAAACTGCGCGGGATCGGGATTTCGACCTATCTGGAAGCCTGCGGCATCGCGCCCTCGGCAGTGGTGGGATCGCTCGGCGCTCGGGCGGGGCTGTACGAGGTGGCGGAGATCCGGGTGCATCCGACTGGCAGTGTAACGGTTTTCACCGGGACCCACAGTCACGGCCAGGGGCATGAAACGACGCTGGCGCAGCTTGTGGTGAGCCAGCTTGGCGTGCCGTTCGATCAGGTCGAGGTGGTGCATGGCGACACCGCGAAAATCCCGTTCGGGATGGGCACTTACGGTAGCCGTTCGCTGGCCGTCGGCGGATCGGCGATGGTCAAGGCGATGGACAAGGTGATCGCCAAGGGCAAGAAAATCGCCGCGCATCTGATGGAAGCCTCGGTCGAGGATATTGAGTTCGCGGATGGCAAATTCACCGTCGCCGGGACTGACAAGTCGAAGGCGCTGGCTGAAATCTCGCTGGCTGCCTACGTGCCGCACAACTATCCCATCGAGGAGCTGGAACCGGGCCTCGACGAGACGGCGTTCTATGATCCAAAGAATTTCACCTTCCCCGGCGGCTGCCACATCGCCGAGGTGGAAATCGATCCGGAAACCGGTGTGGTGGAGATGGTGAATTTCACCGCCGTCGATGACGTTGGGCGGGTGGTGAACCCGATGATCGTTGAGGGCCAGGTGCAGGGCGGCGTTGCCCAGGGGATCGGACAGGCCCTGATGGAGGCTTGCAACTATGATCCCAGCGGGCAGCTTCTGTCGGGATCGTTCATGGACTACACGATGCCGCGGGCGAACGATATTCCGAACATGTCGGTCGCCACCGAGAACACGATGTGCACCCACAATCCGCTGGGGTCGAAAGGTTGCGGCGAGGTTGGGGCGATCGGGTCTCCGCCGGCGGTGATCAACGCGGTGGTGGACGCGTTGAAGGAATACGGCGTGCGGCATCTGGACATGCCGGCGACGGGAGCCAAACTCTGGTCCATCATCCAGGCGGCCCGGCCGCTGATGGCGGCGGAATGACGGTGCCGCTGATGGCGGCGGAATAAGTTACGCAAGGCAAGGGGAATATTTCGATGTACGATTTCGCGTATCAGAAGCCCGGCAGCCTGGCCGATGCGGTGAAGGTGCTGTCCGGCGACATGGATGCCAAGGCTCTCGCCGGGGGGCAGACGTTCATTCCGGTGCTGAAGCAGCGGCTGAACAAGCCGTCCACAGTGGTCGACCTGGCGAAACTGGGGCTGACCGGCATCACAGTTTCCGGCGACAAGGTGACGATCGGGGCGATGACCACGCATGCGGCGATCGCCAGCAGCCCGGAGATCAAGGCCAAGATCCCCGGCCTGCAGCATCAGGCGTCGATGATTGGGGATGAGGCGGTGCGCCATCGGGGGACGATGGGCGGTTCGCTGGCGAATAACGATCCGGCGGCTTGCTACCCCTCGGCGCTGCTGGCGCTGGGCGGGACGATCAAGACCGATCGCCGCAGCATCGCGGCGGACGATTTCTTCCAGGGCATGTTCACCACCGCGCTGGAACAGGGTGAGATCATCGTTTCGATCGAGCTGCCGATCCCGGAGAAGTCGGCGTACGAGAAGTTCCGCAACCCGGCGTCGCGGTATGCGATCGTTGGGGTGTTCGTGGCGAAGTTCGCCTCAGACGTGCGGTTGGCGATCACGGGGGCGAGCCAGGGCGGTGTGTTCCGGCATACCGAGATGGAGAAGGCGCTGTCGGCGAATTTCTCTCCGGATGCGATCTCCGGGATCGTCACGCCGGCGGATGGGTTGAACGGGGATATCCATGCCAGCGCCGAGTATCGGGCCCATCTGATTGGCGTGGTGTCCAAGCGGGCCGTCGCGAAGGCGGTCTGAACGCTAGTGTCCTGCCCCCGAAGTTCGTCGCATTTTGCGGCGCACGTAGGGGACAAGCAGGCCACTGAAAACAAAGAGCTAGTGTCGCGGACTCTGAGGTTCGCCATTATGGCGGACTTCAGAGCCCGCGACACTAGAGCATGATCGCGCTGGGCGGCCAGCGTTTCGTTGGCGTCAGCCAAGCTGACGAAACGCGAGGGAAACGTCCGTCGTCCGCAGGACGCGCTGTTCGCACGAAGCGCGCGAATCATGCGATCAAACAAGGGAATAGAGCGTTTTCAACCTGCACGCAGGACATTGCACGCAATGTCCTGGTCAGGGTGAAAACGCTCTGGTTGCTGGTCGGCCGGGGTCATGGGCGTTTTGGGCTGTGCGGCGGTTGGAGCCTCGGTTCGGGTGGGGTGGGGCGACGTTTGATCGGCCACCCACGCCTCTTGGCGCGGATGCCGGCGAAATCGTGGCTCACCGTGCCGAACCCGGGGATGAAACAGATGGGGTCGCGTCAGGCTGCCGTCGGTACGCCGTGCGGGGTAGAGCGGAAGATCGCCAGCTCCGCCTCGGTCATGTCGGCCGGGATGTCGCCGAACAGCGGCGTACTGAGGTAGCGTTCGCCGGTGTCGGGCAACATGCACAGGATGTTGGCGCCCGGCTTGGCAGTGGCAGCCACCTGCAAGGCGGCGGCAAAGGTGGCGCCGGACGTAATGCCTACGAATATCCCTTCCTTGGTCGCCAGATCACGGCTGCACGCCATCGCATCGGCGCCCGTGACAGTCACCAACTGGTGGATCAGTTTCAAGGCAACCGCGTCGCCGGTGATTTTTGGAATGAAATCGGGCGTCCAGCCCTGCATCGGGTGCGGCTTCCAGGCCGGATGCCTGCCGTCCGGCGTGCCATCGTCGTGGCGCGGCTGCGGCAACCCGCTCGCCAGCAGCGCAGCGCTGTCCGGTTCAGCGACGATAATTCGGGTGGCCGGACTTTCACGGGCCAGCACCCGTCCCACGCCCTGCAACGTGCCGCCGGTGCCGTAACCGGTGACCCAATAGTCCAGCGTCTCGCCGGCGAAATCCGCCATGATCTCGCGCGCGGTGGTGCGTTCGTGCACCGCCGGGTTGGCGTCGTTCTCGAACTGGCGGGTAAAGAACCAGCCGTGTGCCGCGGCAAGTTCGATGGTCTTGTCGAGCATTCCGGTGGCCCCCAGGGCGGCCGGCGTCAGCACCACCTTGGCACCCAGGAAACGCATGAGCTTGCGTCGTTCGACGCTGAAGCTTTCCGCCATGGTGACGACCAATGGGTAGCCTTTCTGCGCGCAAACCATAGCCAGGCCGATCCCGGTGTTGCCGCTGGTCGCTTCGATGACGGTCTGACCGGGCTTGAGTTCGCCCGACTTCTCCGCCGTCTCGATGACGCTGAGTGCCAGCCGGTCTTTGACCGAACCGAGCGGATTGAACGCCTCGACCTTGACCCACAGGTTTACCCCGGGCGGGCCGAGGCGATTGATGCGCACGACCGGCGTGTTGCCGATGGTGCCGAGAATGTTGCCGTAGCGCGCCATGGACGTTTTCCTTTCGCTTATTTCACGATTATATTCCGGGTCCGCCTGTGCCGTTACGCTGATGCGAGACCAGTAGGCAGCGGCCCGAAGTATCGACTCTTCGTTTAACTGGCGGACCGCTGGTATCTTATTGATTCGCGCGCAGCCGCCACTCCAACCCTGCTCGCATACCAGTCAGACCTTCGGGTGCTTGGTATAAGCCACAAGACGCCGCGTCAACGCCAGCCGTGTCCGGTAAGCCCCCTGCCCAATCGTCCGAGCTCGACCCCGAAATCGGTCAGGTCGCGCCAGACTTCCCGGAAGTGGTGCCCCGGTTGTACGGCACGTCCGCGATGCCCAGTCGCCCGCCCGGCGGAGCGCGCCCGGGATTTCTCCGATCCCACCGGAATCGCTGCCGTACCGCTTCGACCGGGGCAAACCCAGGTTGCTGGCTAAATTCTTGAGGAGACTCACCTGCACGGGATGCAATTCTGCCCCGCAATCGCCATATTGCAGCCATGACAACATACTCGATCATCCCGACGGCGGATGGCTCCGGCTTCAACATTGGCGTGGTTGGAAACGATGGTGCCCGGCACACAATGTTGGGGTTCGAGTCGATGGCCGAAGCCGAAGCCTGGATCCTTCGGGACAAGCGCCTGAACGACCCCGCGGATGCAGTCCAAGGACAGGAGACCGCGGCGTAAGCAGACAACGGTCAGGACCGCTGTCGCGCAACCTGAGCATTGAGCCTGCGCAACTTGTACAGGCACGCTCGGCATGTGACCTGATTGGACGGCGGTTCCGCCCAGCTGGACGCTGCTCCCGGTTCGGTTGCGCATAGCGCCATCCGGCAATACGGGGTAACCGCATGGTACACGGTTTCCCGGCCTGCGGCCGAGGCTGGTCCGTCTTTTCTCAGCGCTACGAATTCCCGACTCGATTCGATGATGATGACTGCTCCCGACGCCGTCCGGTCGGCGTGCTACGGCATTGGTGCCGCGTTACCAAGCCCTTTTCGCGAAACGTCTTGCGACGCGGGCAATCCGACCTACGATGCCGCATGGCCCGATCGGAACCCCTGACCACGGATGATGCGAGAACTGCCGGCAGGCGCGGGGAGAGATGCCACCGAGGGGCGCGGCGATGACCGAGCTGGCTGTTCTCGTCGCAGAGGCAGGCGGATCGTCCCTGCCTTACGTCGATCCCGCATTCCCCGACCAGCCCCTGATCCTTCATGCGGCGAGACCGCGTGACTGGCACCCGGATCTTCCCGTGCTGTTCGTGCACCACGGTGTCGGCCGCAATGGCCGGGACTACCGCGACTACTGGCTGCCGCACGTCGATGGCGGAAGGATGCTGGTGATCGCGATCGAATTCCCGGAAGCGAGCTTCCCGGAATATCTCTGGTACAACTTCGGCAACCTGCACGCAGCGGACGGTACGCCCAACCCCCGCGCGCAGTGGACATTCGGGCTCGACACACGTCTGTTCGACGCGTTGCGGCTTCAGGGTATCACGGCCACTCGGCGGTATGGCCTGTTCGGCCACTCGGCGGGCGGACAGTACGTCCACCGCATGCTGTCGTTTGGGTACCGCGATCAGGTGGCGGTCGCCGTCAGCGCCAATGCTGGCACCTATGCGATGCCGGACCTGACGACCAACTGGCCGTGGGGTCTCGGTGGCACCGACGTGACCAAGGAGGATTTGCGGACGCTGCTGGCCTTTCCGCTGACGATCATGGCCGGGACGGCGGACATCAAGACGACCGGGCGATTCTTTCCGAAAGGGCCAAAGTCGCTAAAGCAGGGACCGACGCGGCACGCCCGTGCTCATACCTACCTTCGCACCGGGCAGATCGCGGCGGCCGATCTGGGTGTCTCGTTGGGCTGGACGGTCATCGACGTGCCGGATGTCGGCCATGACGGGCGACGCATGTCCGACGCCGCGGCGCCGCTTATCGCGGAGGCATTGCACCGAAGCGCGGCCCACGCCTGACCGACGAAGGGTGACGCAGGGTGCGCGCAGGGATGCCCCCTGCCCTGCGCGACCGCTCTGGCTCGCAATTCCCTGCCAAGGCGTGCGATACCCACTTGGACTGATCACCGTTTGCGGCCAAACTTTCCGGATACAAAATTGAAGGGGGCAGACCGGATGAAGCGACGCAACGTGCTCAAGTCGGCGGCAGCGATCTCGGCAACCCTTGCCGCCCCACGGATCGGGCGAGCGGACGGACCGAAGACGGTGACGTTCGCCCCGCATGCGGACCTGGCGTCGATCGACCCGGTCTGGACCACGGCCGATATCACGCGCAACTACTCGCTGGCGGTGTTCGACACGCTGTATGGGTACGATGCTCAGTTCCAGGTGCAACCGCAGATGGTTGAAGGCCATCGCGTCGAGGACGACGGCAAAACCTGGGAGCTGACCCTGCGCGATGGGCTGGCGTTCCATGACGGCCAGAAGGTCCTGGCGCGGGACTGTGTCGCGACGATCAAGCGCTTCGCCATACGGAACCCGTTCGGCCAGGCGCTGATGAAGCGGGTCGCTGAAGTGTCGGCGCCCTCCGACAGCGTGATCCGCTTCCGGCTGAACAAGCCGTTCCCGCTGCTGCCGAACGCGCTGGCCGAGGTCTATTGCGCGATCATGCCATCGCGGCTGGCCGAGACCGACGCGATGAAGCAGATCCCCGAGGCGATCGGCAGTGGCCCATTCAAGTTCATGGCCGATGAGCGCATCCCCGGGTCGCGTGTCGTGTTCAGCAAGAACGACGCCTACGTTCCGCGCAAAAGCGGCACGCCCAGCTTCAACGCCGGCCCGAAGATCGTCAATGTGGACCGCGTCGTCTGGACCTTCATCCCGGATCCGGCCACCGTGTCGGCGGCGCTGCAACAAGGTGAGATCGACTGGTGGGAAAATCCCAGCCTCGACCTGATCCCTCAGATCAAGACGTATAAGGACGTCACGCTGGCGGTGAAGGATCGTACCGGGGAAATGGGCTGCCTGCGGTTCAATCACCTGTTCCCGCCGTTCGACAACGTGGCGATCCGCCGGATCGTGGTCGCCGCCATCGACCAGAAGGAGGTGATGGAGGCCGTGTCCGGCGCCGCGCCGTCGCTCTACAAGACCGATGTCGGCATTTTCGTCCCCGGCACGCCGATGGCCAGCACCGTCGGGGTGGAGATCACGCGTGGCCCTAAGAACTACGCAAAGCTGAAGCAGGATCTCGCGGCGGCCGGATACAACGGCGAAAAGATCGTCATCCTGGCGGCCACCACGATTCCGACCATATGGGCGGAGGCGCAGGTTGCCTCCGACATGCTGACCAAGATCGGCTTCAACGTTGACCTCCAGTCGATGGAATGGGGTTCGGTCGTGCAGCGGCGAGCCAGCCGCGAACCGCCCGACAAAGGGGGCTGGAACATCTTCTATACCTGGCTGGGCGGTTTTGGTAACATCTCGCCGGCGCCCAGTATTTCCATTCGCGGCAACGGAACCGCTGCCTGGTTCGGGTGGCCAACAAACGAAAAGATCGAGGAACTCTACAGCGCCTGGTTCGAAGCGCCCGGTCAGGCCGAACAACAAAAAATCTGTGAGGCGATGCAGGTCGCGTTTTGGCAGAATCCGACCTACGCGCCACTCGGAATGTACGATCAGCCCACGGCATTCCACACTTATATGCGCGACGTGCCTGATGGCTGGCCACAATTCTACGGACTGAAGAAAGCTATTTAGTGTCCTCTAGCACTTTGCAGCATGATACTTACGATAAACCCGTGGCCCTGATTCCGGTTGATCCGAGCCTCGCCATCCGCGACCGGTACTTCGCGCCCAGTTTGCTGGCCCCGTTCGCCGAGGACATGGCCCGCCGCCTGGCGCGAATCAGCATGGGACCGCTGCTGGAAACGTCCGCCGATACCGGCATCATGACCCAGGCGCTTGCGTCCGCGATGTCAGCCGGTCTGACCATTATCGCCACCGACCCTGGTGCGGAAATGGTGGCATATGCGTCGGCCAAGCCGGGCATGGCGCGCGTTACCTGGCAGCAAGCCAATCCCGCCGCATTGCCGTTCCCTGATGGGGCGTTTGGGATCGTGACCTGCCATTTTGGCGTCGTTACGCTGCTCGACCGTGTGCCGGCGTTTATCGAAGCCCGGCGCGTGATGAAACCGGGCGGCCGGTTTGTGTTCAGTGTTCCGGCGCTTCTGCGGCACAACCCGGTGGCCGAGTGCCTGCAAGATATCATGGAGGATCTGTTTCCGAGCGATCCGCCGAGATTCATTGGACATGTCCTGCATGGCTATGGCGACAGTCAGGCGATCGACGACGACCTGACGGGGGCGGGCTTCACCGACGCGATATACACCTCCGTGGACCTGCCCTTCGTGGCGGCGACGGCACGGGACGTCGCGATGGGGTATTGTCTCGGC
The DNA here is from genome assembly GCA_028291505.1 of Rhodopila sp. Classification (GTDB taxonomy): domain Bacteria; phylum Pseudomonadota; class Alphaproteobacteria; order Acetobacterales; family Acetobacteraceae; genus Rhodopila. The sequence goes on from JAQGHW010000041.1 coordinate 10,283, forward strand.
ACGCCGCTGCGCCGCGAAATCGAGATGCGAGCCCCTGGCGGTGGCGAGGGCGTGATCGCAGCGGCCGAGGTGGCCCTGGAAAGGCGCTTCGGAAGAGGCCCGATCGAGGCGAGCATGCGGGCGCATTTCGTCTCCGCAGCGGGATGAGCCAGGTCGTCGTGATCGGTGGCGGCGTTGTCGGCCTCGCCTGTGCGATCGAGTTGCTGCGCGACGGTCATGGCGTGACGATCGTCGAACCGGGCAGCCCGGGCGGAGAGCAGGCCGCCAGCTACGGCAACGGCACGCTGCTCAATCCGAGTTCGGTCATTCCGATGTCGTCACCCGGGCTGTGGAAGAAGGTTCCGGGCTATCTGATGGATCCGCTGGGCCCGCTGACGATCCGGTGGGCCTATCTGCCGCGTCTGCTGCCATGGTTGGGACGCTTCTTGCGGGCCGGCGCGAAGGTGGCGGCCACCGCGCGCGCGTTGCAGCCGCTGTTGGCGGATGCACCGGCGCTGCATCGCACGCTGGCCGAGGAAGCGGGGGTTGGCGAGTTGATCACGCGGCAAGGGGTGTTGTTCGCGTTTCCCGATCGCGCGGCGTTCGCTGCGGAGGCGGTGTCGTGGAAGGTTCGGCGCGACAACGGCGTGAAGTGGCTGGAACTTGACGAGGACGAGTTGCGGCAGCGCGAGCCCTCGCTGGACCGGCACTACAAATTTGCCATCCTCGTTGAGGAGAATGGTCAGTGCCGCGATCCCGGTGCGTATGTGGCGGCGTTGGCTCGCCATGCGACGGCGCTTGGCGCGACGATCGTGCAGAGTGGTGCGACCGGGTTTCGTATCGAGGCCGGGCGGTTGCGTGCGGTGACGACTCGCGACGGGGAGATTGCGTGCGACAAGGCGGTGATCGCGGCGGGTGCCTGGTCGAAAATGCTGGCGCTGGCGGCGGGTGATCGGGTGTTCCTGGAAACCGAGCGGGGATATCATGTGGTGATCGCCGATCCCGGGATCGAGCCGCGGTATCCGGTGATGCCGAGCGACGGGAAGATGGCGTGCGTGATGACGCCGGCGGGGTTGCGGCTGGCGGGACAGGTGGAACTGGCTGGGTTGGACGCTGCTCCCAACTGGAAGCGCGCCGAGGTGCTGCTGGCATTCGCCCGCAAGGTCTATCCGGGGTTGCCCGAGGATTTGCCGCCGGAACGGGTGAAGTTGTGGATGGGGCACCGGCCCTCGACGCCGGACGGGTTGCCGTGCCTGGGCCTGGCGTCGGGATGTCCGGACGTCGTGCATGCGTTTGGGCATGGGCATGTGGGTCTGACGGCCGCGGCGATGAGCGGGAAAGTGGTGGCCGATCTGGTGGCGGGGCGGGCGCCGCGGTTCGATCTGGCGCCGTATTCGGCGGCGCGGTTCGGGTAGCAGGGCTTGGGCCAGCTCGGGGAGCATGAGGCAACGCGATGGTGGAGCGAGGCGAAGTTCTGCTGCGGCTCATTCGGGCTGACGATGTTCCCGCTACAAATCCGCTGAATCAGGCCTACGTCTTCGGATTGCAGGCTACCAATCAGGAGATAGTTGCGGGCGCGCGGCGGAGCGATGGCGCGTTCGTTTTCGACTTCTCATTGCGGGTTAAACCGGGCGCCAATCCCGCTCGCCCCGTTTTCACGGGACGCTTTGCCAGCGGTCCGGTTGCTGACCGGTTCGTTTATCTGTCGTGGCGCTCCGTCGAGCGAGGCGACTACATCAACCGTGTAAAGGCGCGGTTCTCTGGTATCGACTGGACTATGGTGCGGCAAGCTCAAACGGCTGACCGACCTCTCACCGCCGATATGACGGGCTGGCGTCCGGGCGACCCCAGGAAGCAGGTTGAGTGGCATCTGCTTTGATAAGACTTTCCTATGCAAGGCGGAACGTCCGGCTTGGCGGTCGTTTTCCGGACACCTGGTCCAACGCCGCTCCCTGCTTAGGACACTCGCTACCCATCCAAAATCCCCGGTCTTACCGTCTGACTGCCATCACGATCCGATTGGTGTTCGTGCCGCCGCGATTGTTATTTACCCCCCAGCAGTTTGCGGTTTTGGTGAACGTCTGCTGGTTCAGCATCACGCCCAACACATCGAACGGCAGTCCCTCGATCGCCGATGCCACGTGGCGTTCCAGCAGTACGGTCCCGCCGCGTACTTCACCGACCTCGAAGGCGACGAACCCGCCCGGCCGCACCACGCGGGCGAACTCCTGGAAACCGCGGCGCACAAACGCCTCCCACGCCGCGACGTCGCGATGCCTGTCGATCCGTACGTCCGCCGCGTCGATCCCGGCGAACCAGCAGCGCAGCCAGTTGTCGCCCTCATAATCGACCACGTCCAGGAACGGCGGTGAAGTAACGACCAGGTCCACGGAACCATCCGCAAGCCCCGGAGTGCGCTCCGCCGGCCCGGTCAGCAGTATCGCCGGCGGATGCGGCGGCGGCGAACCGTCGGCCAACAGGCTGAGCGTCTTCTTCAGGATGATCGCGCGCACGTCCCTCGGCGGCGGCACCTGCCCCCGAACTTCGTTGATCTTGCGCTGGGAACCCGCCGAGACCGCCTGGTTCGGCGGCATCGTGTAGACCGAGAAGAACCCGGTGGAATGCCCCGTCAACCGGTTGATCGCGACCATGCGGATCCACGCGTCCACGCGGTCAAGCGCATCCCCCCGGTCCAGCAACCACGCACGCAGGGCGTTGATCTGTCGCAGCGTATCGGGGTGATAGAACGCCAGCAGATCGGCCTCGGCTGGATCGCCGACCGCACTGGACAAATCGATCTCGGCCAGTTTGCTGCGCACGGCCTCGACGGAGGGGGGGTCAAGACGTGGGGCACACAGCATCGCGCTCAGCGGGTTGACGTCGTTCGCCGCTGGTGCTCGCCCCAACAACGCGGCCTGCACGGCGGTGGTACCGCGGCCGGAAAACGGGTCGAACACCCGGTCGCCCGGGTCGGTCAGACGCTCGATGAAAAACGCGGGCAGTTGCGACTTGAAGCAGGCGCGGTAGCTGATCTCGTGGATACTGTGTCCGCGCCGCTGGCCGGCGGTCCAGAACGCGTTGACGAAATAGCGAAGACCGCCCTCCTCGAATTCCGCGGTTGGCGTGCCGTCGAAGCTGAACTGGCGCAACGCATCCGCAAACACCCCTGCCCGCACCACCTCGGCCGCGGGTTCGGGGGCGAAGAAAGCAAGCTGCGCGGCGACGCTCAGCGCAGGAATGGGTTGCTCGCCTTTTCAGCCCCGATGCTCGATCCGGGACCATGCCCGCAGAGGAAAGTCATGTCGTCGCCCAGCGGCAGCAGCTTGGTCTTGATCGCGTCAATCAGCGCCGCGTGGTCGCCGTAGGGAAAGTCGGTGCGCCCGACCGACCCCTGAAACAGCACATCGCCCACCAGTGCGAACCGTGCGGCGTCGTTGACGAAGACCAGGGAGCCTGGCGTGTGCCCCGGACAGTGCAGCACGTCGAAGCGGTGCGAGCCCAGCATCAGCACGTCGCCCTCTACCATCCAGCGGTCGGGCGTGACGTTGCTGGCCTCGAAGCCGTACGACGCCGCCTGTTCGGCAATGCCGTTAAGCAGGAATTCGTCGCGCGAGTCAGGTCCCTCGATCGGAATCGTGGTGCCTGAACGAGCCTGCAGCGCATCCCGCAGACCGGCGGCGCCACCGGCGTGGTCCAGATGCCCGTGGGTCAGGACAATTTTTTCGACAGTGACTCCGGTCTGGTCGATGGCGGCCAGGATGCGATCAACATCGCCGCCGGGATCGACCACCATGCCGACCTTGCTGTCCTCGTCCCACAGGATCGCGCAATTCTGCTGGAATGGCGTAACGGGGACGATCGTGCCGCGTAGCCTACTCATCTGTTCATACCTCTCTGGACCGATCGTTCCGGCTGGGCCGCCGGGCGAAACGCGAATCGGGAATACCCAAGCGGCAGCATCAGCCACGGTGGCAGACTAGCTTCAACCGCCGGACGATGCATGGCGATTTTGCCAGTCCCGGCGCGAGACCGCGTGATGCGCCGATAATCAGCGCGGTCTTCATAGCCATGTCGGATTTCCGATCCAGACCGGTGATGGACGCCAGCAGCCACCAGCCCAAGTTTGGTCTATAAGCCTGCCGACCAAAAGCTGACAGGAACGTCCCCTATGCCAACGCCATCCATGGCCAAGCCATCCACGCCCAAGCCATCCGTCTCCAAGCCACCCCTGCCCAAGCCGCGGGGCCGCCATTTTTTCGCCAACCCCGGCCCGACCAATATTCCCGACAGCGTGCTGCGGGCGATGGATCGCGGCAGCATCGACTTCAACGATCCGGAGTTCGTGGAGGTCTACGACGCCGCGTTCGCGGGCGTGAAGCGCGTCCTGCGCACCGATCAGCATCTGTTCATGTACAACGCCTCCGGCCATGGCGCCTGGGAGGCCAGCCTGACCAACCTGCTGTCGCCCGGCAATACCATCCTGGTCCTGGAGTCTGGCTACTTCTCCGAGGAGTGGGCCAACATGGCGCGCGGCCATGGACTGGAGGTGCGGGTCATCGAGGCTGACTGGCGCCGCGGCGTCGATATCGCCGACCTGCGCCGCGCGCTGGCCGCCGACACCGCGCACGTCATCAAGGCCATCTGCGTCGTGCACAACGAAACCGCGACCGGCATGATGCTGCCGCTGCCGGCGATCCGCGACGCAATGGACGCCACCGGTCATCCCGCGCTGTTCCTGGTGGACACCATTTCCTCGCTCGGCTCGCTTGAGTTCCGGATGGACGACTGGAAGATCGACTGCGTGGTCGGTGGCAGCCAGAAGGGTCTGATGCTGCCGACCGGCATGAGTTTCACCGGTGTATCCGACAAGGCGATGGAAGCCCACGCGCATGCCACGCTGCATCGCTTCTACTTCGACTGGACCATGATGGCGAACCGCGCCCAAAAAAGCTTTATCGGCACCGTCCCGGTGAATATATTCTACGGCCTGCGCGAGTCGATCCGCCTGCTGGATGAAGAAGGCCTCGACAACGTGGTGGCTCGCCACGCGCGGCTGGCCGAGGCCACACGGCGCGCGGTCCAGGTATGGGCTGGCAACAACGGCCCGCAACTGTTTTGTGTGACGCCCGACCGCGTGTCCAATTCGGTCACCGCGATCCTGATGCCGGAAGGCTTCAGCGCCGACGGCCTACGCAAGACGATCCGGGAGCGCTTCAACGTCTCCCTGGGCGGAGGCTTGGGTAAACTCAGTGGCAAGATCTTTCGGATTGGCCACCTCGGCGACCTGAACGAGCCAATGCTGCTCGGCGCGCTGGCAGCGGTAGAGATGGGGATGCGCATCGAGGGTATCCCGCATGGCCGCGGCGGAGTCGAAGCAGCGATGGCTTTCCTCGCCGGGGACTGATCTGCCCAACACGCAAGTGGGACACGATTTGGGAATGACGACCGACAACACAGGTGTATCCGTCATCAGCGCGGCCCTGGCGACCATGCCCAGCGGGCCCGGCGTGTACCGCATGCTGGATGCCAAGGGCGACACACTGTACGTGGGCAAGGCGCGCAGCCTGAACCGGCGGGTCACCTCCTATACCCAGATCGGGCGCCTGCCCGAACGCCTGCGCCGGATGGTCACGGGGACCGCGGCGATGGAAATCGTCACGACCCACACGGAAGCCGAAGCGCTTCTGTTGGAAGCCAACCTGATCAAGCGGTTGAAGCCACACTTCAACATCGTCTTGCGGGACGACAAGTCCTACCCGTGGCTGATGCTGTCCGAGGAACATCCGTACCCGCGCATTTCCAAGCACCGGGGCGCCCAGGATCGCAAGAACAGCTACTGGGGCCCGTTTGCCTCGGCGTGGGCGGTCAACCAGACCGTCACCGCCATGCAGCGGGTTTTCCTGCTGCGGTCTTGTGCCGACACGGTGTTTTCGACTCGGACCAGGCCGTGCCTGCTGTACCAGATCAAGCGCTGCTCCGCGCCGTGCGTCGGCCGGATCACGCCTGAGGACTACGGCAAGCTGGTCGGCCAGGCGAAGGCGTTCCTCGCGGGGAAAGCCGGATCCGTGCAAAAGGATCTCGCCGCCGAGATGGAGCAGGCGGCCGAGGAACTGGAGTTCGAACGCGCTGCCGCGGTGCGCGACCGGTTGCGTGGGCTGACCTTCGTGCAAGGCAACAGCGTGGTAAATCCCGCAAGCCTGACCGACGCGGATGTGATCGCCGGCTGGCAGATCGGCGGTCAGACGTGCGTGCAGGTATTTTTCGTGCGCGGCGGGCGCAACAACGGCAATCGAGCCTTTTACCCCACCCACACGAAGGCCGAGGAGACGCCGGAGGTCCTGGGCGCGTTCGTCGCGCAGTTCTACGACGACAAGCCGCCGCCACCACTGTTGCTGATCAACCATGAGTTGCCCGAACAGGGTCTGATCGCCGAGGCTCTGTCGTTGAAGGCCAGCCGGACAGTGGAAATCGCGGTGCCGCAACGGGGCGAGAAGCGAGCCGTCGTTCTGCACGCGGAAACCAACGCGCGCGAGGCCCTGGAACGGAAAATGGCCGAATCCGCCGGTCAGGCCAAACTGCTCGAAGGCGTCGCCCAGTTGTTCACCCTGCCGGATACGCCGAAGCGGATCGAGGTCTATGACAACTCGCACATCATGGGGACCAATCCCTACGGCGTGATGATCGTTGCTGGTCCGGAGGGGTTTATCAAAGGCGCCTATCGCAAATTCGGCATTCGCGGCCCCATCACCCCTGGCGACGACTTTGCGATGATGCGGGAGATGCTGCAGCGCCGTTTCTCGCGTGCGTTGAAGGAGCAGGCGGAGGGCGCCGCGACGACCGAATGGCCCGACCTGTTGCTGATCGACGGTGGGGCCGGGCAGCTTTCGGCGGTGCGCGATGTGCTGGCCGACCTTGGGGTGCAGGACGTGAAGGTGGTGGCGATCGCCAAGGGACCAGATCGCGACGCCGGCCGCGAATGGCTGCATATGGACGGCCAGCCGCCGATACAACTGCCGCCGCGGGACCCCGTGCTGTATTTCCTGCAGCGTTTACGCGATGAGGCGCACCGCTTCGCCATCACCACGCATCGGGCCGGGCGGTCGAAGAACATCCGGGTGAGCGAACTGGATGAGATCGAGGGGATCGGCCCGGCCCGGAAGCGCGCTTTGCTCAATCATTTCGGCTCCGGCCGGGGGGTGAAGATGGCGGGCCTGACCGACCTGGAGGCCACACCGGGCATCAGCCGCGAGACGGCTTTGCGGGTCTACGCGCATTTCCATCCCGGCGTTCGGATGGAGAACACCGGTTGATGCCGGTTGCTTGATCGAACGGCTCCGGATGGTTGAACGTTAGTTTTCAATCACGATTTGCGAGACGCAGCGAGAGAACCCAGCAGCACTAATACCAGTCTGCATTGATACTGACGTCGTCAGGGCTCGGCGTGTCGGGTTACCCGAAGATTAGGTATCCAGTGGATCAGGTTACGCCTGAAACGGGCGTGATTCGCCGGCGTTGCCGCGATGTCGTACCAACCTATCGGCACTCCTGAAGCAACAAATCAGCATCACGTCGCGATCAGTGTATTTGTTACAATCTATTCATTCGGCCGTTTACCAGAAGTAACCGCCCCTTCGCGGAACCGCCGGATCATGCTGTTGCCCCAGCTACAACAGAACCCATTACCTTACCCAATCATTTACGTCTATCCATCATTACA
>JAQGHW010000064.1 GCA_028291505.1 Rhodopila sp.
ACGGTGCTGCAGGCCTTCGGGCAGGTCGCCGACGTCCTGCAGGCGCTCACCCACGATGCGGGCCTCTTGGCCGCCCAGCAGAGTGCGCTCGATATGGCGTCGGAGTCCGTGCGTCTGCAACGCATCAACTATGCCAATGGTGGCATCGGGATTCTCAATCTGCTCGATGCCCAGCACCAGTACCAGCAGGCGCTGCTTGGCTATGTGCGGGCGAACGCGCAGCGCTACCAGGACACAATTCAGTTGCTTGTGGCAATGGGTGGCGGCTGGTGGGACGCAAACCTCACCGTGGCTGACAACAACAGCCCACCCTCGGAGAAGTGAGCCAATGATTGAACGCCGAGCCGGAAGTCGCGGCGAATCGAGGACCACACTTTCCCCGACGATCGCATTCGCCGGTGTGTTTCGCGGCTCTTCTTCGCGGCTCAAAGCACAGCCGAGATGCTTACGTTACGATAAGGGAGTAAATCCTGGCCGCCAATCATATCCAGAAGTACTCGAGCGTCCCGTGTGCACCGAGGGTGTCCTAACCTTCGGCCTGGCCCAAGACGGCCGCGAGCCAAGGGTTTCCGAAACCCGTTCCAGGGCAAGGTTGATAACGCTCTTCCGTGGATAAGGCCAAACAGAGAAGTACTGCTACAGGCGCAGGGACGGTCTGATGGGCAACGACACATTCAAGCGGATCCGATCAATCATTGCGACCGATCTTGAGATTGCGTCCAGCAAGGTGATGCTCTCGACCTCATTCATCGATGACCTGCAGGCCGACAGCCTCGATATGTTTGAACTGATCATGGCCTTCGAGGATGCGTTCGATGTCATGATCCCAGACACTGCAGTGGAAACCATCGTCACCGTGGCAGACGCCGTGAACTACATCAAGCAGGAGAAGAAGAAGCCGCAGCGCCCTGATGTGCCGGGTTCGTAGAGCGCCCTGGAGAGTTCTCGACAGTCGGGCGCTCCTCCTGGCCTGATTGATCGAGTGGCTGATCGAGAACAGCGATGAAAACGATCAGATCGCCAACGTCTTCTCCCGCCGCCCCAGCCAAGACACCGCCGCCAAGTTTCATTCTGCTCGCAGTCAAGCCTTCACCATCTGGGCCGAGGTTACCGGCGTGGCGATGGCTGCGTAATCACGCCCCTCGGCGACCGCGATTAAACCCATCGCGCCATCCGATATGCCACGGACGACACGTTGACGGTGCCCCCGGAAGGCCACCTGATGACGGTGCGGTCCTTGCGGATTTTCGGACCGTGACCCGATGCGCGATGGACTGGAGATTCCCTGATGAAGCGTCTGACGTCGATCGCCTCTATCGCCTGGGCGCTGATGACCGCCATCGCGGCGCCGGCCCTGGCGAGTCAGCCGCCGCCCGTAGTGGGTGTCAACCTCGTTAATGAGCCGTACAAGCAGACCGCCCTGGAGCAGGAAGCGACGTTTCGAGCCCTGCAGGCGGGCGGCGTCCACGTCATCCGGGCGGGCATCCCCGACAACGATCAGGGACTGGCTTTCGCGCAGCGCGCCTACGCCCACGGGATCAAGATCGAATGGCTGCTCGGCGTCTATCCTGACCCCGGAACGCAATGGCCGAGACTGCCCGACGCCTACAAGGGCAAAAGCCTCTGGAGCGGTTGGCCGCTTTCGACCGCCAACGCCGATACGTTCAAGGCGAACATCGGCGCGCAGTTGGGGAAGCTCGAAAGCAAAGGCGTCGTGCTGGCCGGCTTCGAGCTGGGCAACGAGATCAACTGGACCGGCTTCAACGCCGACTTTCCCCTGCCGGCGCGGGGGCGCGTCTTGAACGAAAAAGACCTGGCGAACGACCCCGAGGGCCGGAAGATCGCCCAGGGCTATCTCCGCTATCTCAAGACCCTTGCCGCGCTGAAGGACATCCGCGATCACTCCACGCTCAACCGGCGCACGCCAATCATCTCCGCCGGGCTCGCTGACCTCGATGACTCTGGAAAGTGGCTACGCACCGTCAAGGCCGATGCGGTCAGCGTCGATGCGACGCTACATTTCCTGCAGGCCAACGGGCTGGACCAGCTGGTCGACGGCTATGGACTGCACCTCTATCCCCTGGCGATCAGCCCGGGCTCAGCTCAGGGCCAGGCCGCCCTTCGCGCACATCTCGAACTCAACGGCCTGACGGAATGCGGGCCGCCGGGCGCGGCGAAGGGCAAGCGGTGCTGGATGACGGAATGGAACTTCAACGGTCTCAAGGGCCTTGACGCCTGCCCGATCGACGATTCCTCCCGGGTTGCAATGGTTCGCGAGATGCGCAGCGTGTTGCATGAGCTCGCCGAGCAGCATCGGTTGGGCGGGTCGCTGTACTATACTTGGCAGGGCCAGATCCATGCGCCCAAGGAGGACCACGACAGCGCCTTCCTGTGCGACGCCTTGACCGAAAGCGGCAAATTGGCCCTGAGCCCGATGTGAGGTGCGGTTCTAAGCGTTGGTGCGCTTGCGGACGGAGGGCAAGATGCCCCCACACCCTGGGCCGCTATCCAACAACCGGTTGGCACCGGACGGATTTCGGCTGTCCGGCCGCCAGTATCCGGTTCAACACCGCCACGCCAATGGCAGCCTCGGCCTGTTGGGCCGCGAGACCAAGCGCTCGCAGCCGAGGTCCGATCAGCGCCTTGTAGCGACCCATTGTCGTTTCTACGAGAGAACGCCGCCCGTAGCCCGTGGCGGCCTGCCAGGCCAGGCGGCCTTGTTTCGTGATCATCTCCAGATG
>JAQGHW010000073.1 GCA_028291505.1 Rhodopila sp.
ATCGCTCCGCCGCTTCGGCAAACGTCGTGAGATGCACCGGCTCCGCTGACTGCGCAGCCCCTGTTCCGCGTGCCGCTGGTCCAATGGGTCTATGCCCTGCGCCAGCAACTTCCGCGCATCCGATGCCCGATCACGGACCTCTGAAAGCGTGACATTTGCGAGACTGCCAAGAGACATCTCGCGCGCTTTCCCACGGTGCATGAATCGACCTGCCAGTGCCGCCGTTCGGGCGTGACCACGATCAGCGACAGGCCACCGCCGTCGGGATTCCTACCCGGCTCCTGTTTCAGCCTGACTGCCGTTCGCAGCCAGCTTGTTGATGCATCTTGCCATAATCGCCTTCGCCATACCCGGCGAACTTAGTGTGGGCAAACTTAGTGTGGATGGAAGCGTTTGTTTTGGTTGGATTCGTGTTGCGGATCGGCCGGACGCCACCCCTTCGTGAGCATGAGACGGGCCTATACGGCCGCTCTCCAGGGATCATGGGAACGGCGAAGGATGATATGGAACGGTTGGCGAGAGGGCGCCAAATGGCGGATGGGGTGGGATTCGAACCCACGGTACGCTTGCACGTACGGCGGTTTTCAAGACCGCTGCCTTAAACCGCTCGGCCACCCATCCCGTCCTTGACGAAACTACGCGGTCACCCCTCGCATCTCAAGTGTTGACGAAACCGGGGCTACCCTATCATGTCTTGGACATGCTCTGGTTACATACTGCCTCTCACACTCAAAGCAGCCCCGCCTCATGAACTTTCGGACTATGACGGCCCTCGCCGCGACCCTTGTGCTGCCGGCGATCGCGACTCATGCGCAGCCCGCGCCGGATAATTCCAGCATCTGGACCTTGCAGGACGAGAACGCCTCGATCTCCGCCGGCAAGCTGACCGACCGTTACTACGTGAACGGTCTGCGACTGGGCTGGACCTCGCCCACCACGGTGGTTCCCGACGTCCTGGCCGATCTCGGCCACACTCTGTGGGGTGGCGGCCAGCAGCGGGTCGCTGTCGACCTGACGCAGCAGATCTATACGCCCGCCGATACCACCACCTCCGTACCGAGCCGCTTTGACCGGCCCTATGCGGGCGTCCTGCTCGGCAATTTCTCGCTGATGAGCGACTCGGACGATTCCCGAAGCGTGCTGACCCTGAGCCTGGGCGTGGTCGGACCGGCATCCGGGGCCCAGGGGGTCCAGAACGGCTTTCACGACATCATCGGCCAGGCTCACACCAATGGCTGGGGCAGCCAGATCCAGAACGTGCCGGCCATCGAGGTGCTGCATGAGCGGACGTGGCGCCTGCCCATGGGCACCGTGGCGGGCCTTGAGACCGACGCGCTGCCGTCCTTGACGATTGGCCTGGGCGATCTTCGCGACTACCTGCAGACCGGCGTTACGTTCCGCTTCGGCCGGGGCCTGGACTCCGATTTCGGTGTGCCTCGGGTCCGCCCGGGCCTGAGCGGCGGCGATGCGTTCACCCCGACCCGGCCGTTCGCCTGGTACGTGTTCGCGGGCGTCGACGGCCAAGCGGTTGCTTACGACATGCTGCTGCAGTCCACCCCGTTCCGCGGCGGCCCACACGTCTCGACTATTTGGGACGTGGGTGAGATGCAGGGCGGGTTCGCCGTCATGGCCTATGGGATGCGCCTGACCTTCGCTTACGTTGCCCAGACGCAGGAGTTCAACGGTCAGGCCGGCGGCCTACATCAGTTCGGTTCGGCTTCCCTCTCCATCCGCTTCTGATCCTCCGTTATTCGCCGGCCAGCCGAGCGGGCATCAGGGGAGCGGCGAGCCGCATCAGGCTGGAGACGTCGGCGGTGGTGTCGATCGCGAGCACGGCACCCGCCAGGGTTGCCGCTCGGTCGGCGCCCAGAATCGCATCGGTCAGGCCGGCGAATTTGGCGCGCAATTCGTTCTCTGACAGGAAGTTGGTGGGTTCGCCCTTGGGCACGACGACTTTCTGCTCGAAGCGCTGGCCGCGTGCTTCGATGGTCAGCTTGCCCGACATGTTGGTGGGGAATTCGGCCTCTATCTCCGGGTCGAAGGCGCATTCCACCTTGGGCAGCAGGGACCGGACCGTGGCGTCGTTCAGCAGGGCGTAGCTGTCCCAGCCCATGGCGCCCGTCGCCAGGGCGGCGGAGATCACGAACGGCCCGCTGAACTGGCCGTCCACGACGTTCTGCGGGTTGGCCTTTTTCTCGGCCGGGGCGCCGATCAGCAGCATCCCGGACTTTGGCAGGCCGAGCCGGATGGAGGTGATCTCGGATGGCTTGATGTCGTTGGCGGCGCGCAGCGCCAGGGCGGCGTCGATGCCGGCGTGGCCGTAGCGGCAGGATGGATAGGGTTTGACCGCGGTGTTCATCAATTCCCAGACCTGGCCGAGGTCTTGTACCGCCCGCTCCGGCGTGGGGTTCGGCGCGTAGGCGCGCATGAAGCCGTGTTTGCCCTCCAGCGCGTCGGAGGCTCCTTTGAAGCCTTCGCGCACGAGGGTGGCCGCCATTAGGCCGTTGAGCGCGGCCCAACCGACCTGGAAGCGCTTCGTCCAGGCCCCGTGGGCGAGGAATTGCAGGCTGCCGGCGGCTTGCGACAGGACGGTGCCGAGCGCGCTGGCGACTCCGTCGGCGTCCAGGCCGAAGACTCGGGCGGCGGCGGCGGCGGCGCCGAATGCGCCGCAGGTGGCGGTGGGGTGGTAGCCTCGGTCGTAGTGCTCACCGGCGGGGAGGGCGAGGGCGACGCGGCAGGTCATTTCGTAACCGGCGATGATGGCGGCGAGCACGTCCGCACCCGAGGCGCCCACCATTTCGCCGGCTGACAGGGCAGCGGGGATGACGGGGGCGCCGGGATGCAACGAGCCGGCGGCGTGGGTGTCGTCGAAGTCGAGCGAATGGGCGAGTGCGCCGTTCAGGAAGGCGGCGCCGGCGGGCGTGTAGCGGGCTGCGTCGCCGAACACGCCGGAATTGCCGG
>JAQGHW010000082.1 GCA_028291505.1 Rhodopila sp.
TCTACCCGGCCCGCGAGCGCATCGCCCGGGTCTGCGACCAGCGGTTCGGCAACACCGTGACGACGCCGAAGCGCGTTCCCGGCAGCGCCAGCGCCCGGGCGACCTACGCCGTCCTGTGGTCCGATGCCGCCGCCCGAGACCGGGTGCAGTCGGCCCTGCACACCCGGCGGCGTTCCGACCGCGATCTACTATCCCACGGCCGCTGCACCGCCAGCCCGCCTACCGGCACGACGGTTCGGCGTTGCCCGTGCCGGGGGATTTGGCGGGGCGAATCCTGGCGTTGCCGATCCGTCCGACCTGACCGACGACGGCCTTGACCGGATTTGCGGAGCGGTTCCGGCGACGACATAACCGTTGGCCGTCGGGCGGGAGGGTTACCGGAAGTAACGATATCAGTGCTTATTCAATCTGAAATCGATACTGCAGCGATCGTTCCAGGAAACGTTACTGGTATCCCTTTGAAGTGACCTTCGTCCGACTGGCTGATGTGCTGGCGAACGGGCTAAATAGGCTTGCCATCGTGGCACGGGGGAGGCAGGTCAATGCAATCATCGGACAAGACGCTGGTCGGATCTGGTGGGTCGATTACCGACGCACAGGGAAATGTCTGGACGATTACCGCGACTGGCCAAGTGGCCGTGAACGGGCAGGTCGATCCCACGACCGCGAGTGTCACCCATCTCGCCTATGTCAATGGTCTGGTGTGGCAAGAGAATACCGAAGATCTATGGTGGTCGAAGACGTCTCCCACCGCCCAGTGGAGTCCAACCTACGGGACGGCGACCGCCCCGTTACCGATCGATGTTTCGCGGAATGAGACTGTCATCGGGGCCCCTGCCGCCGGCAGCCCGATCCCCGAGATTACCGACAAGGGCGGCAACACCTGGTCGATCGTGAATGGTCAGGTCACGGTAAACGGCGCGATCGACCCGACGACGGCCAACGTCGTCGAACTGGCATATGTAAATGGGCAAATCTGGCAGGAGAACACGCAGGGCCTGTGGTGGAGCAAAAGCGCGCCCGCGGATGCCTGGGCTCCCACCTATGGCACGGCGAAGATCCCCATTACCGGCACCTTCTACATCGCCAACGAACCCGGCAATTTCGCGGTCATCAACGTGGGAGTATTGACCGCATCGGTGGAAGGTGGCTCCGGCATCGCGCCGCAATCGACGGCCCAGATCGTCACTCAAGGTGTCAGCGCAACCGGCACAACCATCACCGTAAGTACCGAAACCGCCAAGCTGGTGGTGAATGGCAACAGCAGCCTGACCAACGGCGCGACGCTCAACCTGATCGGGGCATACCGAACACCGACCGAAGTATCCGGCCCGATCGAAAACAACGGTCTCATGAGGATCAATGCCTCAACGGTGAAGTTTGGAGCACTCAGCGGCACCGGCGCCATCAATGCGTCCAGCGGCAGCACGCTGGATATCCAAAGTTCGGACGCCGGCAACAAGATCCAGCTTCAGGCCTCGCACTTCTATGTGGGGGGACAGGCCAACACACCCGGCGGCATGTCGTTTCTGGCGCCGATAACCATGGACAATGCCAGTTCCATCACGCTCAATCTGACCCCAGCCACCAGCGAGGTGCTGAAGCACCTTGGCAGCTCGATCAGCGAGGTGTTGCTCTACAATGGCACGGCGGAGGTGGCTGACCTGAAAGTCAGCGGCGTGTCGAACCTCTACGCGGTCGAAAGCGGCTCAGGCGCTGCCGCGATGACAACCCTGAGCACGACGCACACTCACCAGGATCTGCCGATCCTCAGCCACGTGGGGTGACAAGGGTCGAGGCGAGGGCTTCCTCGCCTCCGTCCCTTGGACCCCAGGCGTGCTCGAACCCCTTGACGCGCCCCACGCCAAACCGGCAGCAGCACGACAGGACATCATGGCCTGAGATAACCGAGACCTTGACTTCCCTCACGAAATCTCTATTTCACCCTCGCGGCATCTAAGTCCTACAGCCGCGCAATCGCTTTGACCCGGCCCGCGCACCTGAGACGCGGGCAAGTCGTGTTTCCAACGACGAAACGCGCACACCACGGCAATTACCGGGCTCAGCCCGGCCATCCGTAACGGAACAAACGTCACACATGGCAGCATCCGCCACCGCGCGCGCTCAAGAGCCTGCGCAAGACCATTTCCGGGGCGAGGATTTCGCCTCCCTTCTCGACGAAACTCTCGGCAGTGACACTGGCTTCGACGGCTCCGTCGTAACCGGCCGGGTCATTCGCCTCACCGACGAATTCGCCGTCGTCGATGTTGGCCTGAAGTCCGAGGGCCGCGTCGCCCTGAAGGAATTCGGCCCCCCTGGCGCCAAGCCGGACGTAAAGCCCGGCGACATGATCGAGCTTTATGTCGAGCGCTACGAAGACCGCGACGGCGCGATCATCCTCTCCCGCGAGAAAGCCCGCCGCGAAGAGGCGTGGACCAACCTCGAAAAAGCGTTCGAGGCGCAGAAGCGCGTCGACGGCACGATCTACGGCCGGGTCAAGGGCGGCTTCACCGTCGACCTCGGCGGCGCGGTGGCGTTCCTGCCCGGCAGCCAGGTCGACATCCGCCCGGTACGCGACGTCGGCCCGCTGATGGGCACCCCGCAGCCGTTCCAGATCCTCAAGATGGACCGCGCGCGCGGCAACATCGTCGTCTCCCGCCGAGCTGTCCTGGAAGAGACGCGCGCCGAACAGCGCAGCGAGCTGATCCAGGGCCTCAAGGAAGGCATGATCCTCGACGGCGTGGTGAAGAACATCACCGATTACGGCGCATTCGTGGACCTCGGCGGCGTCGACGGCCTGCTGCACGTCACCGACATCGCCTGGCGCCGCATCAACCACCCGTCCGAGGCCCTGACCATCGGCCAGGCGGTCAAGGTGCAGGTGATCCGCTTCAACTCCGATACCCAGCGCATCAGCCTGGGCATGAAGCAGCTGGAAGCCGACCCCTGGGAAGGTGTCGCGGCGAAATACCCGCCCGGTGCAAAATACTCCGGACGCGTCACCAACATCACCGACTACGGCGCCTTCGTGGAGCTGGAGCCTGGGGTCGAAGGCCTGGTGCACGTCTCCGAAATGTCGTGGACCAAGAAGAACGTCCATCCTGGCAAGATCGTCTCCACCAGCCAGGAAGTCGACGTCATGGTGCTGGATGTGGACAGCTCCAAGCGGCGTATTTCGCTGGGCCTCAAGCAGGTGCAGCGCAACCCGTGGGAGCAGTTTGTCGAGGATCATCCGATCGGCTCCGAGGTCGAGGGCGAAATCCGCAACATTACGGAATTCGGCCTGTTCGTCGGGCTGTCGGCGGATATCGACGGCATGATCCACATGTCCGACCTGTCGTGGGACGAAGCTGGCGAGGCCGCGATGGCCGGCTACGAGAAGACCCAGATCGTCAAGGCGAAGGTGCTCGACGTCGATGTCGAGAAGGAACGCATCAGCCTGGGCATCAAGCAACTGCGTGACGACCCGGCCGCGACGATCCTCGACACCGTCCACAAGGGCGACGTCGTGACCTGCATCGTGAGTGCGGTCCAGGCCAACGGCATCGAGGTCAAGGTCAACGACGTGCTGACCGGCTTCATCCGCCGCGCCGAACTTGCTCGGGACAAAGGCGATCAACGCCCCGACCGCTTCGCCGTCGGCGAAAAGGTCGACGCCAAGATCACCGCGGTCGATCGTCAGTCCCGGAAACTGACGCTGACCATCAAGGGCAAGGAAG